>JAISZB010000337.1 GCA_031269465.1 Clostridiales bacterium
ACCGTGCCAGAGGTTGGGCAAATTTAGCAAGCTATCCCCGCAGTTCCTGCGGTTAGAATGTTTATAGCGGCGTTTATATCCCTGTCGTGGATTGATCCACATTCGGCGCATTGCCACTCTCGCACATTCAACGGTTTCTTTGTTCCTCGCGAGCCGCAAGCCGAGCATATCCGGCTTGACGGATGCCAGCGGTCTATTTTTACAAGCGTTCTGCTCTTGCGCTCTGCCTTATATCGAAGCATATCTGCGAATTGCCGCCAGCCTTGCCGCGCTATTGCCCTTGCCAGCCTGTGGCTTTTAAGCATATTCTTTGTGGCTAAGCCCTCAACCGCTATGACTTGGCTCTCGTCCGTGATTTTCTTTGACAGCTTGTGCTGAAAGTCCCTGCGCGTGTTTCCAACCGCTTTATGCGCTCTTGCGAGTTTGATTTTCTGCTTGCGCCTGTTCTTGCCGCCCTTTGCCTTGCGAGATAGCCGCTTCTGTTCCCGGATGACTTTTTGCTCTTTCGCATTGAGATTGGGCAGTTTGATTTTCTCGCCGTCTGATGTGGTACAGAACGTCTCTATTCCCACATCTAATCCTATTTTCTTGTCAGTATGCGGCAAAGGTTCCGGGTTTGCGCAATCAAACAGAAGCGACGCATAATATTTTCCATCGGGCTCTAGGCTGTAAGCTGCGGATTTTAGAACGCCCTTATTAGGCATCGCCTCTCCCATTATGCGCATGCCGCTTTTGAGCTTCGGCACAAACACACGATTCCCTTGAAGCCAGCTCTCTCCTTGACAGCACACCGTGAATGATTGCCTTCCGCGCTTGCTATGGAACGTCGGCGGAGCGGCATGCGCTCCGGCGTTCTTCCACGCTTGCTGATAGTGGAGCTTTGTATTTGCCAACGCTTGCGCCGGAATTTCTGACAGCCAGTCAAAACCCTCTTGTTTCAAGTCGGCATACGATTTTGCCCGCACTTTGCTCTTGCCGCAATCGACGAGATAATTCCAGTACCACCGCGTGTGCCCGAAACACTTAGATAGATATCCTGCTTGATCTGCACTGGGTCTTATTTCTCGCTTTATACAATCGAACATCGCAGCACATCCTTTCTGCCGCCTTATATCCCCATAGCCAAGGCAAGGGGATTTACGGCGTTTTAGTTAACGAACATTCTAAACCTCATAAATATCCCCCATGCCGAGAAACTCGATGGCATGTGCAAATCAATCTATTCGCTCCAGATGAAACCTTATCGTTTCCGCCGGGTTTGCGAGAGGGATCAAATACGAAATGGCGGCGATTCCAATGCTCTCCTTCCTCCAGCCGCCTTCCTCCAAAATAAAGGAGGCCTTGAAATCAGCGGCATATGAATATCCATGCCTGCCCTCCTCAAATCCTATGACGCCCTCCACATCCAATCGATCTTCACCGAAGTCAACCCTATCCAGAATCTTGACAAATTTGATCGAATCAACCGTTATCCTCTCTTCATTCATATACTCCACATGCTCGCTCCCAATTTCAAATCCCATCATATCGGCGGCCAGCATATCCGCTAAAGCTTGATCATCCAAAGCCCGGGAGCCGGCGATTCCTTTCCCGTCCCCCGCCAATGATGAGACGCAGGCAAGAGAAATTAAGAATAGGGCGAGTAAAACTACAGATAGGCTTTTCTTCAAAAGAGACGCCTCCTTTCAAAAAAATTCATATTAATTCTTCCAATTTTATAATACAGAAAAAAACATGGATGTCAATCATTAAAACATATCATCAGTGGCGGATATCTTCCTGTATTCAGGCGCTTGAATTCAGCAGCCCCTGTACTCGCGCCCCCGCCCATCTTCCTTCTAGAGCGCACATTAGATTTTCCTCCCAGGCCCAAAATGGCTGTGGACGCCGCCAATAACAATGCGCAAAATCCCTATCAACAGGAGATTTGGCTGCGCAAGGGCATGCCTTGACGCGATGCATTGAGCCGATTATCCGCTTAGCCGCTGGACGTGTTGATGCGTTTGGCTGCGCATCAGTATAGTCAGGCTGAAAAATCCGCGCAATTCATACTATTTCGCAATGCCCGCCAAGAGAAATCGGTTTTGCCCCCCGTCAATGACTCACATCGTTCGCGCATATTTCTAAGAGTTTTTTCTGAATTTCACTCATCCCCATCTAAGGGCGCATCCCAGAATGCTCTCACGATTGCGGAAATGCTATCCGACCCTCGAAGCTCTTTGGCATGAGACCATTCCGGAGGGAAGAGCCTTCTGTAGTCCGGCCTGGAGAAGCGGCTGTCTATCAGAAGCACTACCCCCTGATCCGTCTCGGATCTTATAACCCGCCCCGCAGCTTGAAGCACTTTGTTCATTCCAGGAAACACATAGGCGTAATCGAATCCATTTTCTCCTGAAGAGGAGTAGTAGTCAGCTATGACATCGCGCTGAGGGCAAATCAGAGGAAGCCCGACGCCTACTATGGCCGCTCCAATCAGCCTGTCCGCCTTCAAATCTATGCCTTCAGAGAACAATCCGCCCAGAACCGCGAATCCTAATAGAGTTTCCCTTGACTCTGGAGCGAAGCTTTCCAGGAAAGCCCTCCTGCTTTCCTCATCCATTTCTGTAGACTGCACAAGCGTCCGAAGCTCAGGGTAGCTTTCGTTTACGGCGTCCACAACGGACTTCAAGTATTCGTAAGAAGGAAAAAAAGCCAGGTAGTTGCCTTTTCTGGAGCTTGCCATTTCATGCAGGATATTCGCTATTGGCATGACGCTTTCGGCCCTGTCTTTATACTTTGTGGATATCCGCCTATCTACCATGAGGCAGAGGTTCGACTGTGGAAACGGAGATCTGAGCTTGAGAAGGTAGTCCTCTTCGCCACCGCCTAGGATGCCCCTGAAATAGTTCAAAGGGGTCAGCGTGGCGGAGAAGAATATGCTGCATCTGCACAAGGATTCGACCTTTGACAAGAGAGCGGATGGATCAAGGCAGTAGAGCTTTATTGAGGCGAATCCTTTTTCGCCCAACTCTATAAAAGTGACATAGCGGCTGTCGTAGAGATCAGATATTCTCAAAAAGTCCATCGCGCTAAAGTAAAGATTCATCAGCTCGTCAGAAGGGGTTTTCTGAAGCGTCTCGCCAGCAAGGGAGGCGAATTCCTTGAGAACCCCTATGAGGGCGTCAGGCTGGGCTTTCGCTGAAAAGGCTTTGGCGCCTTCGCACGGCTTATGGAGCTGCGTAAAGGATTGTATCATCTTTGATATCTTTCCGGTTATTTTATATAAATCGCTTTTTTTGCCGAACGCCTCCCTGGCAGACGCGAAATCGGACTTTGAGATGGTTGCGGAGAACATGTCCCTCGCCCTGTCTGCAAGATTGTGAGCTTCATCAGTAAGGAGTATATATTCCCCCCCATCCGCAAAAAATCGCTTTAGGCTGGCCTTGGGATCGTATACATGGTTGTAGTCGCAGATGATGGCGTCAGAAAATAGCGTTGCATCAAGAGAAAATTCAAAAGGGCACACTCGGTGCTTTTTCGCGTAGCTTTCAATAACTGCTCTGGTCATTATGGTTTCATTTGTGATTATGTCCAAGATAGCTCCGTTTACTCGGTTGAAGTGATCCAAGGCGTATTCGCAGTCTTCCGGAGTGCAGCTTCGAGTTTCCAGAAAGCAGATCTTATCCTTTGCGGTAATGGTGGCGGCCCTCATGCGCAAGCCTTGGCTTTGCATCAAGAGCAGGGTTTCTTCGGCCACCTGCCTTGTGATGGTTTTCGCTGTGCAGTAGAATATTTTTTCTCCAAAGCCCTCTGCGAGGGCTTTTATCGAAGGGTAGAGAGCGGAGGCTGTTTTTCCGATTCCAGTGGGTGCTTGCGCGAACAGTTTCTTCTTCTTTTTTATGGCGGTGAAGATAGAAATGCACAGCTCTCTCTGCCCTGGCCTGTATTTTGAAAAGGGGAAGGGGAGGAGTTTGGCGGTGTCGCTTCTTTCCTTCAACCTATCCGCATCCATTTTGGCAAATTCCCAGTACTTTTCGATGAGCTCCATGAAGAATGCCTCAAGTTCCGCAAAGCTGAACGGCTGTTTGAATTCCACCGTTTCCTCCGTTTCAAGGTTTCCGTATGTCAGCTGGATTTCTATATTGGCAGTTAAGCTCTGCAGGCAGCAAATGTACCCATAGCACTTGGCCTGGGCCCAGTGCCAGTGATCCGGCCTGTTTTCCATCGCGGAGACAGGTTTTAGCGTGGATTTGATCTCCTCTATAAGTATAAACGCATTATTAAAAGTTTCAACTCCGTCGGCTCTTCCCTCAATATTGAAGATAAATTCTTTGTAAGGCAAAGAAATGGCAAGCTTTTTCTCTGACTCGTATGTTCTGCCAAGCTTCGCGGCTTCCTTTTTCCTTCTTTTTTGTATCGACTGATGCAGCCTGGTTCCCTCAACTGCCCGGCTTGCGCTGATAAAACCTGAGTCGATGCTTCCTTGGCGCAGGATGAACTCAACTATAGAGCGAACTGACATCTTTATTTCTATGGGCGCATTTTCACTTTCTTTTTCTATCATCAAGCATTACGCAACGGCAGCCCCTTCCTTAAGCCATGGGGACGAGCCGCGCTCCTTTCTGTTAATATAGATTCCCGTCTATACTGATTTGATTTGCAGGCGTATGCATCTGTTATGGAGCTTGAGACTCTGAGCGACCGAGCAATGTCATCTACAATAACGGGTGGAAACCCCGTCCGGTAAAGAGCAGCCGCTCCACCGGCAGCGAGCTGTGGAGTATCCACAGTAATGGGGATATTTAAGCGTTAACAGCTGGGCATTAGGCCTGAAAGCGGTTGAGCCCTGAAATAAGTGCGAAGCAGCGGGACGACGGCGTGGAGTTGCCGGAGGCCGAAGCTCTCGAAAGCGACATGGCTGGCTAAGGGAGCCGAGCCGGGGCCGGCGGGCCAGGCATGATGTACAAAGCGGGGATGGCAGCTCGGGAGGCCCATGGGGCTCTCTCGAAATGCAGGGCATGGCCGGCGGCGCTGCAAACGAAGAAGGCCGAAAGGCGCCATGGGAGTCGGATGCCGTCGCAGCGCCGACGGCGCCGGGCAATGCCGGAGGAGGAAAGGACGGCGCACATGTAGGCCCCGCCCAAGGGAAGCATCCGCTATACTCAGGGATAGGCGGTAGGATGGCAACGCAACTGGACAGGACAGGCGGGCTGTAAGCCCAAAATCCCAAAATGGCGTCTGCGTCGCCATGCCGCTCAGTCAACGTGGACTTGCTGCGCGAGTGTCATAAAGAACTTGATGGCAAGAAAGCAGCCGGCGTGGACAAAGCGGCAAAAGCCGAGTATGAGGCGGATCTGGACGAAAACCTAAAAGACTTGGCCGACCGGCTCAAACAAAAGAACTGCAAACCTCAACCCCCGTTGCGAGCCTATATTCCGAAAGCCAATGGGAAGCAACGGCCATTAGGGATGGGCGCCTGCGAGGGCAGACTCGCGCAGCCGGCGCTCAAGCGTGTGTTGGAAGCCGTTTATGAACCAAAGTTTCGCGGGCATATGTTTGGATTTCGTCCCGGCATAGGCTGTCATGACGCGCTCAAGGAACTGAACCGGCCCTTTGAAAAAGGAAACGCGAATTATGCCGTCGGCGCGGATATCAAAGGATTTTTCAACAATATGGAACGCGAGCGCATGCTGGAGCTAATCAAGTTTCGGATAACAGACCCCAGCATCCTATGGCTCGCCGAGAAAACGCCCGCGGCGGGCATAATGGAAAACGGTTCCCGGCACGCAGCGACAAAAGGCCCGGAGCAAGGAAATCCAGCTTCTCCGGCAGTCGCCAGCATCTGCATGCACTATGCGCTTGCACAATGGTTCGGCATCGCATTCAAGAAGCAATGCAGGGGAGAATGCGGACTCGCCTTATGCGCCGGCGATTTCGCAGCGGCATTTCAATATAAGGGCGATGCATATTATTTTCCCCCCGCATCGGCGGAAAGATTCGCGCTGTTCGGCCTTGAGCCGGGGCAAGCAAAAACCAGACTGGCAGAATTCGGAAAGTACGCCGGAAAGAACCGGAAAACACGCGGCCGAAAGAAACCTGAAACTTTCGATTTCCTTGGATCTGCGCGCTGCTGCTCAAAAAGCAGAGTTGGCAGGTTTAGGGCGGAGCGGAAAACTGCGCGGAAAAAGTTCCAGCTTAAGCTGAAGGAATTGAATCTCCGGCTAAAGCAGAACCGCCGTCTCCGACTCAAGGATCTCTTCGGCGCGATAAATCTGAAACTCAAGGGCCGCTGCCAATACTGCGGCACAGCTGGCAACTATGAAAGTCTAAGCGATTATCCGCACTATGTCAAAGCAATGCTGTACAAATGGCTTAACCGGCGAAGCGAAAAGAAAAGCTGCGCATGGGAAGGCTTTCAGGAACTGCTCAAAGCATTTCCGCTTGCCCGCCCGCATATTTATTGCAACATCTATAGCTGAAAACTCATAAATCTAAAAGTGAAGAGCCGTGTGCGTGAATTGCGCCCGCACGGATCTGCGGGGGGCGGACGCTGTGAGGCTTCCGCCTACTCGACCAAGCTCCATAACAGATGCATATCAGAATATCTAAGGAGTCAGTTTATTGCATGCAGGCAACTCCTGCGGATAGTTTTTCGCCGTCTGATGTACGAACATCGAAGTTGCCGCACACTCGGCAGCCGATCGTAAACCCCTCTCTAGCTTCTGGCATGCGCGCCGCGCCAAACAGCTGATGCCCATGCGCGCCGCGCGGAGATTGATTAGGCTTGCGAGTCCCGGCTTCTTTTATCTTCGCCTTGTGAATTCGCCTGTTTCGCGAGAGCCGTCGTTGGAACGGCTTGCGAGTTCCAGCTTATTTAGCGCGTCCGCCGCATGGCTCTAGTGACCGATCCCTTTCAGCTGGAATAATCCGCGGTAAAAACAGGCATGTTGATTTGCAGCCAAATGCATCCAGGCAGTTTCATATGCTAAACAGCATGCAAAGCTTCAATGGATAACCCGTTCTCTTTAACATACTGCTTTTTGTATACAATTACCTTTTTTGGAGCTTGATTATACAGCGAGTGCAAAATGCCGATATCTGCATTTCGCACCATATGAAAAGCGGTATAGGTGAATATTGCTGCGAGTCAGTCTATGAAACTGAGTATAGCACTTTGTTCTGAAGAAAAGAAGCCCATTTGAAAATGCTATGCGAATTAACATATGAAGACCAGGGTGGGTTGACTGCAATTCAGCTTGCCGGGCGCCTTGGTTTTAGACTGTTGGCAATTCGAAAGCCCATGTGATAAACTATACAGATGCGCATTGGAAAGTTCCGATTTTGGTGCTGGACTGCATAATGGTTCGATGGATAATCCGACTCCAAAATCTGCATCTTTGACTGCCATCCGCGCATATGGGTTTTGATTGCCCGCTACGGTTTTGAGGCTTGACTGTGCACTTTCAAGGTGCGATTGATATCGGCGCCTCGCACTCGCCAAAAATCAAGATCCCCAATAGGCATGCCTATTTGCAGCCAATGCGCCTATTATGAAGTTTGATGCAGTCAAGCTCAAATAGGAAATATTATATGGGAATCAGCATAGAATGCATGCGGAGGAATATATGCGCACAAGGAAGAAAAAATGGACAGCCAGAGAGCTGGCTGAAAACCCTAGAATAGTTTATTCGCCGGAAACCTATAAAGGCCGGTGGCACTCTTTTTTTGGAAACTCCAACCCTATAAGCCTGGAGATCGGATGCGGAAAGGGAAAGTTCATCGCGCAGGCGGCTAACGCCTTCCCCGACAGGAACTTCATAGGCCTTGAAAGAGATCAAACAATTCTTGCAGCGGCTGCCCGCTTGGGTTTAAGGGTAACAGAGGATGCCAGACTTGCATATATTATCAGTGATGTGGAGGAAATGCCGACGCTGTTTGCTCCGGGAGAGATTCAAACGCTTTACATACAATTTTGCGATCCATGGCCAAATAAGAAGAAGTGGGCTAAACGCAGGCTGACTCATTCACGCTTTCTTAGGATCTATAGAGAATTGGGAGTTGCCGCTATTTTTTTCAAAACAGACAACAGGCAGCTTTTTGAATTCTCCTTGGAACAGTTTTCCCAGGAAGGCTGGCTTATGAAAAGCATCTCTCTCGATCTGCATTCAAGCGCCTCATCGGCAGACGAAACGCAGTTTACGACGGAATATGAAGAGAAGTTCATTGCGCTGGGCCAGCCAATATATCGGCTGGAGGCTTATGATAGGGGAGGTGGCGGCTTAAAGGATGCAAATGGTTCAACTGGTGAAATTGAAGAACCGGCTGCTTCAAATGACTTATTCTCCGAAGATGAATGATGAAAAAAAGGCAGAAGCTGATGAAGAAGTCAAGAAACTATATGCTTATAAAATACGCAGGCATAGGAAATAGGGAATTTTGAAGCCGCCATTGCGGTCGCTGACATAGCAAACAGGCTAAATGCCTGTAGAACCAAGCAATACCATTGTGGCGAACAAATGGTCTGAGTACAAGCAATGTGAACGGGATGCCAAGCAAGACGGCATCCCGTTTTCGCATCTCTAGGAACCTGCATTGGTTCTATTCCGACATTGCAAATTTGACGTTTTGATAATATTCAAACCTCTAGAGTTGCTGAGCTGCATTAATAAACAAATTCGGCAATTCGTTAGGCTTTGGGCTTTTTTTTGAATATTCTCCACAGCCTCAGGAATTTATCCATTCAAGCGAACGGCATTTCCTATAAGATCTAAATTCAGGCATTTTATCGGCTAACCCTTGCGCCGTAAAAGAGTTCCGGCCCCCGTGGCGAAATCAGCGCCGACATATCCTCCGCCTGAGGGGACTGTCTCGACAGAATCCTTTAAATTCGTCTCTCTTAAACAGCAAGCTGCTGGATGAGCATGCAGCAGACGCTTATTAAGAAGATTGACTGCCTCAACTCTGCACTGAGTATGTTGGCATGAGGATGAAGAGCATGTCTATTGCATTAAAATGCACCTGCTTTGGTTCCACGTCTGCTGTACAGTCCAACTATAAAATAGGCGGGTTTCATATGCAGGTAAGCATGCTCCCTGCAACGCCAAAAAGGGAACTGGATGATCAGTTCCCTTTACTAGGAATAATATTTACTCTTTCCGTAGCTCCAAGCGGCGAGGCCTGATTGAAATCTATAATGCTCTGAAGCCGCTTTGCCGGAAATGGCCTTTTAGAGGGAGTTGATTTCTAAAAGCTCCTTGTGCGACGCCGCAAATGTGAATAGACAGAAAAATGGAAGATTTATCGTTAAATTCCGCTGGGATAGTAACACATTCTAATGATTCTGGAATTAGGGAGGACTAAGCTGCGGGCATCGCTTCCAAGGGCGGGCAGGGCAGCCGTTATTGTCTCAGTAAGCCCCCGTCGATTTGAATACGACTTTGATTGTTAAGAGTATAATAATAAAATCTGTAATCAAACTTCGTTTCATTATGTACTTCAAATCATATTCTATAGCATTGTCAAACGGAATGTCGCTTCTGCCCTTGACTTGCCAAAAGCATGACATGCCGGGCTTGACTAGCAGCCTTTGAGATTCGTATTCATTGAAATTATTCATCTCATAAGGCACAAACGGACGAGGTCCTATTAGTGACATCGATCCCATTAGAACATTGAGCAATTGAGGGAACTCGTCAATTGAAGTTTTTCTTATAATCCTGCCTATCTTTGTAACTCGTGGATCATTTCTCAGCTTGAATATCTTGCCGTCACTCTCGTTTAGGGAGAGCAAATCATTTAATTTGCTTTCTGCTCCAACATGCATGCTGCGAAACTTAAACATCTTGAACACTTTTTTGCCTTTGCCAATTCTTTCCTGAATAAATATCGGATTTCCACCGTCTTCCAAGTAGATTAAAGCAGCTATGACTAAAAAAAACGGAAAAAAAACGACTATTGATAACAAAGAGAGACCGATGTCAAAGCAGCGTTTGAAGAAGTCGTAGACAGGTTTTTCTGTGAACTTGAATTCAAGCATTTTAGAAGTTGGCGCCGACTCTGTTTCTTCAAATGAGATGCGCAAATCGGGTTTGCTTGAATTAAAAGCTTCATGTGACTGTTCGTATGAAACTGCGTCTCTAGCAGTGTATGAAGCAGCGCTTTCTTCGATAATGGCGGCATTTGGAGAAATGCCCTTGATTGCAACTGTTTCAGCTGTTGAAGCAATGCATTCCGCTTCAATTGAAACCGCGCTTAGAATCTGGACTGAACCTGCGTATGAATCAGAATCTTGGATTAGGACTGGATCTGCTTCGCCATCTAAAGACAGATCGTCTTCAGCTATCTCCTCAGACGTGATTTCAAGCACTTCTTCAGTTTCCTCTTCTGTCGCGAATTCACTCTCTTCTTCATCGAATTGATAGTTTTTCAAATTTGCTTTCAATGCAAACATCTGTACCTCCTAACTTTGTCATCGCATGCCTCAAGAAAGCCATGCGCAAATTTTGTTTTGCAACAGGGCGTTAATTAAGGCTAATCATGAAGTCTATTTAACGAAAGATCTTATCGACTGAATTGATGCAGAGAGACTAAAAAGATAAATAAAAAATGAATATATAAGAAATGGAACGCTTGGATATGCGATAACTCGACTTGACTGCGCTTGGATGCTTTAGGAATTGAAATGTCTGAGTGCAGTAGGCATGAACATAAGAGTTTAGATTGAAACCCCTAACAGTGCCAGCTTTCATATAAAGAGAAGCTCAAAAGTCGGGTCATAGGCTCCCTGCCTAGATAACAAGATAATCTCCAAGATTGCATCAACTATACAGATTTTCATCAAATGTTACTCTTTTGGCGATTGATTATCCATAGATTAGTGCGAAATGCCGATATCGTCATTACGCACTTGCTGTATAATCAATCTCAAAAAAGGTGATTTCCAATGAAAATAAGTATATAAAGTAATTATCAACTTTAGGACTATTCAGCAAGGAGAATTTAAAATAGATTTAATTTCCAACTCATTTATATATGTTACAGCTTAAAGGCAAGTGTGTCAAGAGATTATCAACTCAATAAATACATTACGACGATATAATTTGCAGTCTTTTATTCTCTTTTTTCCGAACATCTAATAACACATTGACTTGGAATGCTTTAAAATACTTATAAATGTATCTAAAAACAAAAAAGAGACCTTCTGACTAACTGAAATGAGGCTGAGAAGCATAACATTATTGTCAATATTATACATAAGAAATTCAGTATATTTGCATTTTACTTTAAGAGATTTTAAGGCATTGTTTAGGATATTTTACAACATGAAACTGATTTATAGAAGAGACTTAGGCGAAATAACCCAATATTCAAAAAATTCAGCCCTAAAGCAGATGATTGGATTTAATTGATATAGCTTAGAATTATGAAAGGCGGCAACGGAAGACTCTCCTAAGAATAAAGCGCGCTTATCCCCCCTTATGGCCGCTAAAAAGATTTCAACCTGCATAGCCGGAATCAGCGCCAAAGCCAAGCCTCTTATGCCATAGCCTTGAATGTCTATGCGCGGATATTTTGATAAGATCTGTGGTTCGCGGGTCTTTGCGATGTCATTGCCCTGAAGCGGATAGATATGTTCTCGGGCGTCTAGATGACATGGAACCATGCAGGTTGAACAATTTATATTTATATGTGAAATCTAAAATAGATTTCACTCTGTTTGTCGTGATGGAGCAGTTTTAAAGACTAAGCCTAAGAATAGAGGCCTCAATGAATGAAATATCTTTAAAAATAAATCTTGCGATGAGATATCCTATTCTCTTGCTATATAATACATTATTATATGGAATGGAAAATACTGAAAGATGCTATAATTTAGCCACTCCTTTTTTTTACTGGAAAATTCAATGTTAACTCATTTACAAAGAAAACCTTTAAAATGACTCTTTCCATGTTGACTCTTTCCATATAATAATGTATTATATCGACTGGATTGAAAGCCTATTTATTATATCCAGGAAATAAATAGTAATTATAGATATAACAGGCAGTTTTGTCCCTCTAAAAATCCAAATATGAAATCTTGCTGAAGATGTGACAAAGATGCCGGCTGGCGGAGAATAGGCTCTATCAGGCTTAAATCCCTCATGCATGGCTTTTAAGGGTTTAGTCTATAGCATACTCACGCGCAGGATTTGACGAAGCCGTGAAGATTTCTACATTCTGATTCGCAGCCAAAGCATGCTTTAGCTTTAATTTATCCCGCTCCGAAATCGGACTTTCCTATGTTCAGAATCAACTGAGAAAAACGGGAGCTGAATAGCTTAGCTTAGCGAATATACTGCTTTTCATATAAATTTGCCTTTTTTGGAGCTTGACTTTACTGCGAGCGCAATTGATATCGGCATTTAGCGCCTTGAAAGTGGATAATCTACTCAAAATAGATGCGTTTGACCGCAAATCGTTAAAGCCAAGATTGCAAGTCTGAACTTTACAAAGGGCGTCTCATGCGAAAGTTAAGATTTAAATATAGCGATTGATATTTCAGCGTGATATAATGATAATGCGCGATCATCCATTAAAGCTATTGTATCTAGGGGAGGGGAGGGCGGTGATTCCATCCTGGCCTTAAAGGCGGGCGGATAAGCCGCGCGTTTTATGAAAATTGCATTTATGGGTGCGGGAAGCACCATATTCGCAAGGAATGTCATAGGGGATTGCATGTGCGCCGATGCGCTCAAGGGAAGCGAGATAGCGCTCTATGACATTGACGGGAAGCGCTTGGAGGAAAGCTTCGCAATTTTAAGCGCAATCAACAAAGCGGTGGACGGGAAGGCGTCCTTGAAATGCCATCTAGGCCCTGAACGCAGAAGAGATGCTTTAAGAGGCTCGGATTTCGTAGTTAACGCGGTGCAGATAGGCGGCTATGAGCCTTGCACTGTCACAGACTTTGAAATCCCGAAGAAATTCGGCTTGCGGCAGACCATAGCTGATACGCTGGGGATAGGCGGAATCATGAGGGCGCTTCGAACCATCCCTGTCCTTAAGAGCTTCGCGGATGACATGGAAGAGGTTTGCCCGGATGCGTGGTTTTTGAACTACACGAACCCGATGTCTATTCTCACTGGATACATGCTGAGGAAAACTTCCATAAAAACCGTAGGGCTGTGCCATAGCGTGCAAGTGTGCGCCCCGGGCCTGCTTAAGTCATTGGGCATGGATGAATATGTAGAAGGACATAGGAGCTTGATTGCGGGAATCAATCATATGGGCTGGCTCCTGAGCATAAAAAGCGGAGACGGGCAGGATCTGTACCCTGAGATCCGACGCAGGGCAAAAGAGAAGAACGCGTCAGAGAAGCATCATGACATGGTGCGTTTCGACTACATAGACAAATTGGGGTATTATTGTACTGAATCCAGCGAACATAACGCCGAGTACAACCCTTTCTATATTAAGTCGAGGTATCCTGAACTCATTGAAAAGTTCAGCATTCCGTTGGATGAGTACCCAAGAAGATGCATAAGGCAGATCAATGGCTGGAATGCCGAGAGGGACAGCTTGCTTTCGACGGATTCAATAAGCCACGCAAGAACCCATGAGTACGCGTCGTATATCATTGAAGCCATTGCCTTGGACAAGCCGTACAAAATAGGAGGAAATGTTTTGAATTCCGGAGGCCTCATCGAAAATCTGCCAAGAGAGGCATGCGTTGAAGTGCCTTGCCTGGTGGACGGTTCAGGGATCTCCCCTTGCCATGTCGGGAAGCTTCCGCTTCAACTTGCGGCAATGAATCAAACGCATGTAAACGTCCATCTGCTTGCGATAGAGGCGGCTGACACCCTTAAGAAAGAGCATGTATACCATGCGGCTATGCTTGAGCCTCATACGGCGGCTGAGCTATCTCTTGATGATATAGTAAAGATGGTGGACGCTCTGATTGAAGCGCATGGAGAATGGATGCCGAAGTTTAAGTAGATATTCTGACTTGCATGTGAAACTGCCTATTTTGGAGTTTGGCTGTTCAGCGAGTGCCATTGATATCTGCATCCTTTGAAGAGGACATTCAAGCTCAAAATCGGTGCGTTTGACTGCAAATCGTCAAAATTGCGCCTTAATTTCCCTGCAAACATATATAATGATTTCATAGGAAACCGCCTAAGGAACATTTGATGAAAATCTGTATAGCGCATAAGGCATTTGAGAGCGCTCCGCAAGCGGGGGCGCTTTTCTCATTGCGTCAGTATCAGCCTGGAAGCTGCCTATGGGAATGCTCAGCCAAAGATCCAATAACCCAGTCAGTATAATCGCCAGCAAATACCACTTCAGTTTTTTAAATAGCAAACGATATATATCATGAAAGAAATTTCTGAATATAATATTCTTTTGGAGAAACCCTTTTGAACTTGCTTCATTATACTGACTGATGCGCATTGGAAAGCTCTGATTTTGCAGCCGGAGCATACAACTCAAAAGCGGATAATCCAGCCCCAAAATCAGAGCGTGAGGCTGCAGCAAGGCATAGAAGGTGAAAACGCGTGAAACAGGGGCATGAAAACGCCAAACCTGCAAGGCCCAAGGAGCTGCGAAATAAACAAACCGCTTTTAGATCGGAACTCCCTGCACTGGCAGGTTAGCGTTTCTGAATTTACCAATAGCTCTTAAACCACAAAACCGCAGCGCTCAGAAAACTTAAGTGGCACTCTTTCGGCTATGGCCGGACATTTTTTGGCTGAGATAAGGCTGAAGGCATGCAGAAAGGAAAACTATCATGGATTCGCAAATAACGTTTGCAACATACTTAGTTTTGCTTGTAATTGTTGTTTCTAGCTTTGTTGACGAAATGGAGCTGGCAGCCGCAGAAAAACACGCCTTGCTTGAATCAGCATCCTTCACCTATATCGAAGGCGTTGAGGAACCGGGAGGAGGAGCTGCGCATAACGCTGTCGCACCCAAAGCAAGAATTCCAAAGCATGTTATTAATTGCGGCGATTATGGAAATATAGAGGTTCTGTAGGGCGGCAACCTTCGCCGACTAGGGCGGCCGGCTCCCGCCGCCTATGTCGAGAGGCTTCCCGGCAACAGAGGTTATGCCGATTTGCAGTAAATAGACATATTTTGAAGCTTGACTATCCACTTTAAGGCGCGAAATGCCGACATATACCGCTTTTCATCAAATGTTCCTTTTTTGGAGCTTGATTATACAGAGAGTGTGAAATGCCTTTCTCGGCATTTCGCACCACTCAATGGATAATCAAGCTCCAAAAAAGGCAGTGTTCTATGAAAATAGGTATAGCTGAATAATCAAACACCAGATAGGATATTTAAAACTTTAATAACGCCCCCCTTAAACGCCAAAATGGCATTTAAGGGGGGCGTTATTCTTTATACCTTTGCTCAGCCAAATGCATCGGTTTTTGGGTCTGAAGCCAATTGAACCGTCGCATAAGCCGGAATGATGCGGGAATTTTCCAATGCGCATCCATGCATGCCTATTTGCAGTCAAATCTATACCGATTTTCATCAAATGTTCCAAAGGCAGTCTCCTATAAAAATCAGCAAGCATAGGAACTTTCATTTGCAATCAGCATGCCTGCATAGGCTGCGCCTCTCAGCTAAGCGGAAAATGCTCTTCCTTGTACTGCGCCAGATGAGAAAGCATGTCGGGGTTTTTGCTTTGCCTGGCTATGATTATCATCTTTTCGAGCAATTGATATGTGATGACTCCCGCCTCCTCCAGGGCTATCATCACAGGCAAGTCGTTTTTCAGCCGGTTCACGTGGCTGGCAAAATTCTGATTTATAAAGTCAGCATACATTTTTTTGTTTGCTCTGCTCAGGCCTTCAGGATGCTCCAGACGGTAAAAGGCTGCGGAATTCCTATTTCGCAAATGCTTCATAAAGCGAAAGCACCTGTCATACGCGTCAATATTAAACCCCCTGCCGTCAACGCAGAATTTAGCCATCTTCTTCAAATACTCAATGCTCTCTTGCCTGTATATCTGCAATGAATAGGCGCGCCTTCCGCCTGATAAGACGTGCAAGGTTTGCTCTGAAGCGTTGCGGCAAGGGGCAGCGGGGATGAAAGACGCAAATAAGCCGTTGTTCTTGTCAATGGCGGACTTGTCCACAATGATGCTTCGAACGCTTTTCATATTGAACGCGCTTTGCCCCGCGAATTCAATAGATGCTGGAATTCGTACGCTCTGTCCTGGATCTAACCTGGCAAAGCAATTTTTCCCGGCATATTTAAGGCTCTCAGGGATGGAGCCGATGAGTTTTACATATTCTTTGCTGTTGCCGGCGAAAGCTTCGTCACCTATATATTCCACAAGGCTTTTCCCGAAATCAACGGAAGAAACCGAACAGTCCGAAAAAGCGTCGATTCCGATTCTCTTAAGAGTGGAAGGAAAGACCACTTTTTCGATGCTGGCTCCAGAAAAGGCGCCATTCGAAATTTCTTCTACTCCTTCAGGAATTTCTGCGATATTATCGATGATGAAGTCGTTGTTATAGTATCTTTCAAGGCTTCTCCCAAATATTTCGTACAATAATTTATCCTCCAGAGTTTTTACGCCGATTCGCAGTCAAATGCGCCTGATGCTCTGATTTGAGCCATATGAACCTATTTTGGGGCTTGACCGCCCGTTTTCACTTAGCATAGCCAAGCTAAACAAGGCGGTTTCATATGCAAATCAGAATGGATATTTCATAGCAAATCAGTATAAACGCCATTCGGCAGAATGAATGCTGCCGCTACCTGAAAAAACATAAGCATTGGAAGGAGATTGAATTTTGTATGAGCTTTTAAGCAAAATCACCGAGAAGCAACCAGCCTGCGCTGATTTGCATTGACTGCAATCAGTACATATAGGCGACCGGATGAATCGGCTAAGTCGCGCGACCGTCCCGCCGCAAGACGCAGGGCTTGCAGATTATGGCATCGTCCACAGGCGCCTGCGCATTTTTGGCGGGCAGCCCTTCAAATTGGGCTGGACAAAGCGAACTTGTCGGATTAAAAACTCCTCTTCAAACGCGTTTTGGGATTTAAAGTTTGTTGACGCCGACGCAAACATGACGATTTTCAGTCAAATGTACAGATTTTGGAGCTTGATCGCGCTTTCAAGCGGCGAAAAGCTGATATCTATAGCGCTCGCTATACCGATTTTCATCAAATGCTACCTTTTTTGTTGATTATTCATTGAGTGGTGCGGTTGATATCGGCATTTCGCGCTCGACGTATAATCAAGCGCCAAAAAAGGCGGTTTTCTATGAAAATCAGTATATATAATCAAGCTTTAAAATCTGAGCTTTCATATGAATCAGTATGGCATATGACTGATTTTTAAGCATGATTGCGAATTTGGATGCGCCTAAGAATACGATAATGATATTTTTATTTTATCACATTGAAAGGGCAATTGAAATAGGGGAGGAAAATAATGGCCTTTGCCTTAGCGCCCTTAGGTATGCTGATAGGCATATGAAACCTCCAATGGAGGCGCCTCAGACTTAAAACCCGGCTGCAGTATGATATCCAGAGAATGTGATTTTGCAACCATTTCGATTGCTCTAAATTGCTATTTTAGCGCTCGCATAAAATTGAAGCCTGTTGCCTGAATTTGATGCGGCGGGATATATCCATTTGCAGTCGAATGCATGAGCGCTGCTGTCAAATTCACCTGATTTTGGGCTTGATTATCCTCATCAGCATGTATAGCCATCTCCATAACAAGCAGTTTCATATGCAAATCAGTATATTAGTCATTGACATTTAAAAAAGAGTTGATTATAATAATTGGAGAAAAATTAACTCGTTTCATTGAACCTTTGCTGATATTTCTTTGAATTATGCTGATTCTTAGCGGCGCCTCTAAAAATCCTTATTTTAATTATAAGTAAAAAAACAAATTCTTTATCATGCATCAATCAGCTTGCATCTCTTTCTTAGGCGGTTCGCCTTAAAAACCTATTTCATTATTCTACAGGGCAACAAGAGAATGTTGCCGCAAATATACTGATTTGCATATGAACCTCTATGAAGCTTCGCTTTACCCTAAGGGTGAAAATATTAAGTCAATTGTGTGTTTGAGGCATGGACGAATGTCCATAAAATGCATTTTCGTACTAAAGTTCCTATTTTAGCTTGACTGTACAGCGAGCGCGAAAAGCCACATCATCATTTCGCGCATTGAAAGCGCTGTATTTACGCATTTATGAATTTCAGCGCCAGCTGACAGTCAAGCCCCAAACTCGAATTGATTTCAAACAGTTAAAAATGCTCTCTTAAATAGATTTTGAACCAAGAAATCAGATTCTCTATGAGAGGATGTAATGGTTTGTCTTCTTTGTCTGAAAGCGCTTTAATCCGCTTCTGCGATTGCTTTTTAAGTTTCCTGAGATGGCGCCGCTTATGAAAGCTCTTTACGGGAAGTGGCGGACTATCGAGCTCCCTTCTAAAATTGCGGCAGCTCAGGCTAGGCGCCATTTGAATATCCTGCAGGCTAATATTCCGATTTTCATCAAATGTTCCTTTTTTTGAGCTTGATCATACATTGGACGGTACGAAATGCCGATATCAATTTCACTAGCTGTATAATCAAGCTCCAAAAAAGGCAGTTTTCAATGAAAAACAGCATAATTATATCCTGGGCAAGGAGGTTTTTACGTTGAAAAGGATTCCAATTAAAGCGTCAATCGCAATCGTCGCGCTGTTACTAGCGTCATGCGGAAATTTTGGGAAAGAAGTTATCAAGTTTCCCTCAATCGATAAGTTTACATATGAAAAATTGGAGAAATACAAGAGCGCAGAAAGCGCTGATAAAGCAACGGGAGGCGCTGATTACCCGAAACCGGTGGATTTTTGGTTTGACGGGACGCTTTCCATGCAGGGGTTCATTCAAGGCGGTTACGATTGGCATTATCTGTCCGCGCTCTCATGGCTTGATGAAGCAGCGCAAAAAACATGGGAGGTTTTGGACATAAGCGAGTATAGATATGACATTTCATTTAGTGAAGATGATATGCAAAGCATTTTGGAGATTGTTGGAGGAAGCGTGGCGGCTGATGAAGCTGCGCGCATGGCCATGAAGCTTCCGCAGGATTTTACGCTTAAATACGACAAGAAAAATTTTTACACTAAAGGCAACTACTACAATGCCGCTGAATTTAGGATCCTTTCAGAAAAAGAGGGGGTGGAAGGGGCTCTTCTAAAATACGCCGCTGAAAAAGCCAGGACAACTGAATACAAGGACATGCTGACTCCGCTTCAAGGGGCCATTAAGATGGCGAACCCGGAGCATTTCAATGTATTTACCGCGGACTTGTACGAGAAGAACGCCGGAATCACCAATATCACGAATGATCTGCAATCCCGGTTTTTGGGGAAGGGAAAGACTTTGTCCATAGTTGCGGTGAAATCTCTGTTTTCTGGCCAAGTGGGATCTGTAGGAGAGGAAAATAAAACGCTTTTCTACGGCGTTGATAAATCTCTAAGCATAGGATCGAATCCAAAGCCCCATCCATTTTACTTTCTGATTTTGGGGGAGCAGAGTGATGTCAGTAAGTATAGCGAAAAGCTCACATCGCTTCTTGAAGGAAGTATTCCCGGAATAGAGCTTGAAATTCAGACATTCTTAAAGCCTGAAATCTATGAGGTTGCCTCAGCTGAAAAAATCAAGGCCGCCCTTTTCGATGGCGGCAAGGAAATAGAGCCGGATTCTACGGGAATACAGTACAAAATCGAGTTGGATGATAGAAGCTCAAAGAAGAGAGCGGATGAGACTATGACTCTGGAGGTTGAATTCTCCGCTGAAATGTACAACCCCTACTCTTTGGAGATTTCCAGGCAGAACCTGCGAGTCTCGCATGAATCCCTCGCATACCGAATCCAAAGGCAGGAGAAGAAGGGACGGGAAGAAGGCGCGCCGTCAGTCCTGGGCTCTTATCAAAAGGGGGCTTACACGTATGAGCTGCAGCCGGCTGAAGGCTTTGAGCTAGTAAAGAGCACTGACATGCAAGAGCCTGAGGCTGATACAGAAACGGCCGTTTACAAAATTTCATTTGAGCTTAATAGGCCGACAGAGCCTGGAGTTTATCGACTCTATGTTGACGCGGGCCTCGTTCTTGAAGAGAATGCCTTTGACATAAAGACTGAAGGGTGGGTGGAGGAATGGGACATCAGAATCAATGAAGCCGAGTCATGGGAAAAAAATCTCGACGCGTTTCCCGGAGATCGAACCCTTTACCTGGAGTCTTTTATCAGCACGGCTATTTTCAAGCAGAATTCGAACTACAGGAATATTGATAAAAACTTCAACTTATTGAAAAGCTACGCTGTAGAGATTGTCGCGGAATACAACTGATAGGGGCGTACGAAAGTAAGCGCTATTGAGCCGCAGACGTTTGCTCTTCCTATGCTGGCGCGCGTGGGAGGTTTAGATCTTAGCCTGGTTGCGCAACAAAAGCGGATATGCCGAAGCAGTCAAATATTCCTATTGCAAAGGTTGGGCCCCCGATGGCGCTGATATTCTTAAATGCATGAATTCAGCCCTTTCACGGCGCGAAATGCCGATATCAATCGCGCCCTCTGCGCAGTCAGCCTCCAAAACGCTTCATTTGATTGCCCGCCGGTATATTTGAGAAATTCTATTATGGAAGGAGAATGCTCATGATTAGGGAAATTGGCGTTACGATTGTGAGATTTGCGCTTACGGCGTTAGTATATATAGCCGCTACCGCGATCATGCTCTACTTTGCCGGAAGCCTCAAAGAATACGTAGAACCGGACGCGCTGGTTGAGGAGACGATAAATGAAAGCGTCGAGGATATGGATGATGATGATATTTTCGATGAGTGGCTTAGGATAGTGGGAAGGTATTACCAAATCGCCATAGGCGTATCCGCATTAGCTTTAATAGCCTGGAACTTGATATACATGAAAAAGGGCCTATCCGGCAGGATGAAGTTCGAGGTTCCGGTTTTCATTCTATTTGCCCTCGTAATCTTTTTTTTCGTTTACATATACAATGCCAATTTCATAGCCGGGCTGGCGGACGTCTCTGAGTACAGCGTTTTTTCGCCGGACAAGCGGGCTTATTACCTTGTGCCGCTCATAGCCCCACTCGCATTTATTGTTTCAGGGGTGCTGTTTTCGCCTGATTACATGGATTCCAGCCTCTTCTTGAAGATTCATCAGCTTATATTTAGGAGGAGTTCAAGTTGAAAAACTACTTGTTTTCAATAGGAGGCTCCGGATCCAAGGTCGTTGAGGCTTTGCTTCACATGAACGCGCTAGGCATACTGACAGAAAAGCGCGATGAAGAGATAAGCGTCATTTTCATAGATCTAGACGGCAACAATGGAAACTACACCAGAACAGACGCGACATCGAAGATTTGCAAGGAACTGCGGGAGGCGCTTCCCGAGACTATGAAGCGCGCAAGCTTCATAGTTAGCAATTGGATGCCTGCCAGCGGAACGGGAAACTACATAGCAAGCATGCTGGGCTTTAGCAATGAGCTTATGGATCAAGGCGAAAAAGGCGACTTGCTGGGCATTCTAAAGTCGACCTATGCCGACGAGGAGCTTTTGGAGAGCTTTGATGTAGGGTTCAAGGGGCATCCGAACATAGGGAAAGCTTATTTTTCTTTGGAGCTTCCGCTTATTTGGGAGAATCCCAACGACGCGCTGAGGGTATGCATAGACTCCATTGTTTCCTCAAAGGAATCGAGCGTCAAGGTGATGTTGGCGGGGTCAATTTTCGGAGGCACCGGGGCGAGCGCCATTCCCGCTTTAGTAGAGACTATCCGCGAGAAGAAGAAGGAAAAAGACAGCGCGTCTAGAAGCTTAGGAAAAAAGAGCAATCTTAACATAAGCTCCATTCTGATGCTTCCATACTTCTCTTTGCAGGATGCCGGCGCGGGAGATGAAAGCATGCGCATAAGCAGCGGCGATTTTATCGCGAAGGTGAAATCCGGCTTGGAATATTACGCTGAAAACGGGATAGTCTACGGTGAAGGCAGCCTCTTCGATTCTGTATATCTGGCGGGCTCCGGAAATGGAAGGCCCAGCGTGTACGCATATCACGAAGGAAAGTCCGATCAGAGAAACTGCGCGAATATAGCTGAAATAGTCGCAGGCAAAGAATACAAGGACTATCTCGGATGGGATATAGATAGCGAGCCTAAGAAAGAATCCTACAGAGGCCTGTTTATCTGCGATGCGCCTCTTGACGCTAAAGGAAAATGGAACTGGGCTTCTTTCAGCGACGTGAAGTTTTTTCAGTGCATAGGATCATTCCTGAACATTTCCATATATTTGGCTTTATACGGCCAGAAGTTGATGGAGGAGCTGTCAAGGAAAAGAAAGGTCAGCGGGGATTTCAAAAACTATTTCAACCAGCTGGATAAAGACAATAAGTCAACCGCAGCTCAGAAGCTATCTTCAATAGCCAAATATCTTAAATGCTTCGTCAACTGGTTTTCAGATGTTATATCCGACCTGCCCGCAGAGTTTACCTATGGGGATCCTACAGTAGTCTGCAATATACCGAGGAATTCCCTGGTTGACCATTCCGCCCTTGATGATTTGAAAATTTACTACAACTTGCATGATGAAAAATTCAATAGGATTAATTTTGACTCCAGCAGCGCCTCTGCAGATCCTATATTGAAAAATATCATTGCTCTGAGCATTAGCGAGAAGGAGCTTCAGGAAAAAATGAGCGCTGCAATGGAAAAGATGTTTATGGAAAAAAATCCTCAAGTCACAAAGGAATATGTTTCGCTTGGACTTCAAATGGCTGGAGCCAGGAAGACCGATGCTAACGCGGCATTCAGCGATTTTTTCACTAAACTCGCAAGTCTGTGCACGCCTGGCATTCAAGATTGAGAGAACGCTTCTAAAGTAGGAGGTGAGAGCCGCTTGGCGTGAAAGAGTGAGGATTCTTCGCCAAGCGGCGCGGATGGCGCAGCTATTGTGCAGGACAAACAGGGAAGAAGAGCCTTTTTCAGCTGGAGATGCAGGAAGAAAAGGCATAAGGAAAATCGAAAAGGTCGGAGACGGATCGAATCCGTTCAAGCAGCTTGCGGACAGCCTGAACAGCTCTTGGTCCTTCCATGCCAGCTATCCTTTGATATCGGCTCCGTTTATGACATTCAAGCATGCTATAGCCAGTGAGGACGAAGAAGCTGAGAAGCAATGGTTCGGCATGCTGGCGGCGCTGTTTCTAGAGGATGACTTAAGCCTCTTGGAACCGGGAGACGGTTTGAAAGAAATACTTTTCGGCTCAATCAAGGCGTCGAAGGAGATGGAGCCTAATGTCAGTAATTATATAGGCAGGCTCAAGTCTGAGAACCCTTCCTTCAAAGACAGGATTTATTTATTTATGATAGCGGGACAGCCAAGGTTTGTAATTTCAAATGACATGGTGGTTTATCCCGCGCCTGAAAGAGCCTATGAAACCGGGAAAATAAAGTGGCTCAACCGAAGCGGCAAATTTACAAATCCCGTAGAGCATTTGACTTTGACTCAAAAGATGATTATCCTCGAGAGGCTCAAGGTTTTTCAAGATCTTGAAGAATACCCCTCCTTGGCGTCTGCGGTTGATAAAAGGGCGCTAAGTCTTCTGGCCATTTTTGAAGAAAAGCTGAAGGATGCCCAAGGACCCGACAGCTTGCTGTCGGACAAGCACTCTAAAAACAATTGGGAAACTCTGGTAAAAGCTACAGTTGCCGCTCCTCTTCTTCATGAAATAAAACTTGTGGCAGTGCGCAGGCAGTATAGAGTCGACATTGAATCCTCAAAGGCCTTAATGCATTTCGCATCGTCATCCTTCACTGATTACATTCATGATCATGGCAGCGGCAAGCCGTTGGACTGCTCTTCGCTATACTTTGAAGACCAGGAGATTGCGCTATTCAACACGAGGTGCATTTGGATTCCTCTTAAGCTGGACTGCCTTGAAAGCGCAGTCACAAGCTGCAGCAGCGCTTTAATGCATTATGAGGAGCAGAAGGCGGGGTGGTTTGTGCAGTGGATGAAGAATGGATTCGCCCAGATAGAGCTAAATTGCCCTGATGAAATATTTTCAACTGAGTTTGAAAAGATCCTGCTGTTTTACAAAGATATGATTCAAGTTGCTGAAACCCCTTACCCCATTGATTTGGACAGGCGGACTGGGAGCTTTGCGGCTCTGAATCTTCCCCCTCCTTATGAGAGCATCCCAAAGCACGACAATATACCCATAAGCATAGAAAGTACGTCCGGCATATTCTCAGACGCTGTTTTGTGCTTCACTCCCAGAGCTGGATTTTCGCCGTACCAGGATTCCGATGAAAACAAAAAGTTTTCTCGGATTAAGCTTGATATAGGAGATAAATGCGTTTACGCTTTGCCTCCGATCGGCGAGCGGACAGCCAAAGCCCTAAATGAAGGAAAGTGCGTCCTGTCTGAAATCAGCATGAATTCATCCTCCGCGCTGGCTCAGATAAAAGCCTCCATGACAGTGGTTTCAGACGGCGTTTTTTTCAAGTACATGAAAACGTTAAGAGACGTGAAGAATCATTCGGACGTTTCATTTGACAACCTATGCTTATGGCCCGCAATCAGCCATAGTTCATGGAAGATATACTACACGTATTTCAAGCAGGAGGATGGCACGCTGCCTGATGTGTTCATAAAGCCGTTTGAAGGCAATGACGCTCAAATAATACAATCGTACGGCGAAAACAAGTATTGGCAGATAGCTTCAACCTCATTTCTGCCAAGATTCATATTCTTCTATAAAAATAACGCGCACGCCGGAACTGTCATAATCAGCGGAAATATCCAGGAAGCTCCCATGCCAAGGGGAGATGTATCGGCTATTGTGTCGGTTGATCTTGGAACTTCCAACAGCATTGGATGCATGAGCATTCCTGATGAAGACGGAAAGCCTTCGATAAAAGACCTTGTCCTTCCAAGCGGACGCGATTACTTCAAGCATATCTTCAGATCCGAATCAAACGCGGTAAATCGGATGCCGCATGAATTTGTCCCTGACACCATTTTCACAGACCCCGCCAATTTGTACATAACGACTGCGGAAGAGGTCTTTTACCCCGAAAAGCTGAAAAGGGCGAATGCTTCGGGAAGCGTTCTGGAGATATTTAAAGACGCGCATATAAGCTTTTTTGAAAAGAGAGTCAATGGCAGAGGAGGCGCCGTGTCGTCAGCAAACCTTAAGGATTCGAACTCTCTTGCGGCGGCGCCGCCGCCTTTGAACAAGCTTTACTGTGATATGAAGTGGAGCCGCGATATCCAAATGAGAGCGGTAGTGAAGCTTTTTCTGGAGCAGCTTATGATGCACTACAGCTTCATTGCTTCTTTGAAGCAGGCGACATCAATAAGATGGAGATTTACCGTCCCGTACAACTCGAAGTTCGATTTGGCCGCATACGGAAGCGAGATAGCGGAAGCAGCCTCAAAAACTGCGCAGCTTACAGGCGTTAGTTCTTCAAGTCAAGATATATTCAGTGAATCCTTTGCATCCGGCATATTTTTTGCCAAAGCGTCCGGCGCGGTCTCGGAGGGTTCGGAATGCGCGTTGGATCAAGGCTACATAATTTCAGACATAGGTGGAGGCTCAACGGACATATCCGTGTGGCAGAATGACAATATGACTCTGTCCGCTCCTAAAATTGAACTGTCGATTGATCTGGGAGGCAGGAATATTCTGCGGGATGCCCTTGAAAGGCAGATAAAAAGGAAGAGGGGTTTGATTTCATACAGCGAAAAGACATTTTTAACTGGAGTTTTCGCCAGCAATCCCGCAGTGGATACTGAACTTCTGAGAAAGATGCTTAATCTTGAAGATTTCACTTTGGTTTTCGAAAGAACGATATCCATATTCGGCGATTTCATTCAAAAAACTTTAAGCGGGCAGCCGGATGCCTGCCTGTCAATGTATACATCCATAAAGTATCATATATCCGCTCTTATGTACCTGATAGGATGGATCTCATATGATGTTTTGGGCAAGGGCATAGGGCAGCTGTACAGAGTCTACTTTGCCGGAAACGCGTCGAGAATCATCAGCTACCTGACGCCTGATGACAGGTTGAAGCTGCAGGAATTTTTCGAGCTGGGGTCTTTGACGGATGAAAGGCATGAAACCAATTACCAAGATGTGAGCTTTGCCGTGAGCCTGCGTCCGAAGTCTGAAGTCGCAGAGGGAGTGCTGTACTTGGATCCATCCATGAAGCTGACCGTAAGGCGCGCAGATAAAAGCGGCGAGATGCTAAGCGGAGGAGCGCTTAAGAAGGCGACTCTTGAGGTTTTCAAGGGGTTCCTTGATCTTTACGCAGACAGGTTTCCTTTGGACTGGGTTGAACAATCCAAGCTAAATTATGCATATGTAAAAAATGTTGATGTTGACGTTCAATCTGTTTTCAATGAGGCGAAATTCGAATCCAAGTATGCTGCGTTTATAGAGTGCGTAAAAGCTTTTTTTAAAAAGAACGATAAATTCCAGTAGGATTTTGCCCGGGGAAATCGCCGCTAATTCATAGCAAAGCCTTCTGAGCAGAGATATTAAATATACAGATCTGCTTATGAAAGTTCCTGCCTTGGAGCTTGATTTACGGATAGTGCGATTATATCTGCGCTTCGCACCTTGAAAGTCGAAAATCAAGCTCCAGGATAGGCGCGTATGACTGCTAATCGCCTTATGTGAGGACTTATGCAGACGGCGAATTCCGCCGCAGCCTGCTCAACTTTTTCAACTCGCCGTTGAAGGGATTTCTATATGTCAAACCTAATATCTATTTTGGAACTCATTGTTCATATTCTAGAGGTCGTCGCCCTTATTGCGCTAGATGTCATCTTGATGCGGAGCGTCAATCGCAGAGGCGAACTTCTGGGTAAAAAGGCTTCTTCCGATGCAGAGATCGCAGGAAATAAAGAGCCTGCCGCTCTCGTAAAAACTGAGAAGATTTCCGGCGACAGCCGCTCTTCCAAAGAATCGAGAGAGCAACCGCCGGTCAAATATAATTATGAAGCCCAAAATGCCAAGGCGGAGGCGAATAGGGGATTCGAGGAGAAGCTGCTTAGGGATTTGAATGAAGACTATTCGAATGGCAGGGCGGCAAACATCCCCAATACTTTATTGAACTTGAAAATTCGATTCTCATATTTCGATTATACGGAAAAGTATTATGGCAATGACATTTATGTGCATGACAAATTCAATGATACAATGAATGCATCCTCTACAATGGTTAGATTGCTGGATCCATTGGAAAATGAACCTAATCTGTATTATGTCCTGCCTATCAAAAAACCGGTGATTGCAGATATGTATGATTTTTCTCAAGCTGCGTCTTCAAATCTCATAGGGGAATTGGAGAAGATTGCCGTAGTTGAGCGCGCGGAAAATTCCAGAGGCGCAGCGGAAGCTTATTACAAAGTGCGCAGCAAGGGTATGGCTAGGGAGCTCAAACGATAGATGCGCCACCAAAAAAGCCGCCGCTCGGAGACGTTTGAGAATAAAGGAGGGATAGCTTATGGAAGATTTAGCTGAAAAGCCGAAAGCAAGAGGACTCATCTTCTTCTTTATTGCTGATGTTTCGTCAAGCATGCATGAAAAGATAAAAGAGCTGAATGAGGTCATGGGTCAAATCATAAGATATCTTCGGGAGGCGAAGCGACAATATGAAGGGCTGGAATTCATGGTTTCAGTTTTGGAGGTCGCGTCAAGCTCCTTTTGGATGGACAAAGGCCTTACGCCTTTAAATGAGTTCCATCTGAGCGAGATGATAAGCATCGGAAAGTCTCAGATGGGAACCGCGTTCGACTTGCTGAATAAAGAACTCTCCAAACCTGTTCCTGAGGAATCCGCAATGGAATATACCTATATACTGCTTCTGACGGACGGAAATCCCACAGACGACTATAAGCCCAGCCTTGACAATCTTCTTAAGAACCAGTGGTTTTTAAAGTCTTTCAGGCAGTCCATCTCTTATAACAAGGGGCCGGACATGGAAATGCTTAAGAGATTTGCTGGAGGAATTGAGCATGTCACAATTATGGAAGGTCCAGACGCGTTTTCCAACATGGCTTTTATAAATGTGGTGCATGAAGTTTATGATCTGGCTAAAGAGCTTTTTCGACGGATTTGAGTGGAGATTAGAGCGAGCCGCCTCCTGGGGCGCCTTTGACGCCTCAAGGCAGGTTTTCTGAAAGCGCGGCGTTAAATCGGCGCAATATGCTTGATTTAAATATGGCGCCGATTTGCAGCCAAGCGCGGCTAGGAACTTTCATAAGCAAATCAGCATGCATACGGCTTTAGATTAGCAAAATAAGAGTTTGAAAAGCCCAGGAGCAAAGCTCCTGGGCTTTTCAAACTCTTATTTTTTGCTGAATTGCGCATAGCTATTCCGACGGTTTGCAAAGTGACTGTCATTTTGAATAATTTTGTCGTTAATGCTGTCATATTTATCCATATAATTTATCAAAACATATACATCATCTAAGAATTATATGAGTGAATTGATAAGTTTTGCAAAATAAACATATATTCTCTTAATTTTTGAACTTTTCTGCAAGAATTTTATGCTCTTTTGACTGGTGAATAATGTATATAGAGTTGTCGGAACAGTTCCAATTGCGCTGGAGAGTTCCGACATAAACACCCTGCCTTTGACCTCAAAACGCAGGCGCAGGAACTTTCATAAGAAAATGAGCATATACAGGAAAGATCTGCAAATCAGGTCTTCTGATATGATTGTTCATATGATCATCAGGCCAGCTCTGGAGGCATCAATAAGTAAAGTGATATTTGCTTTACTGTAATGATTACAAAAATGCTCCATCATTTATTTCTGTTGCGATATATGCTAGAATTAAGGCTGAATGTTAAGAAATTATTGCACTTAAATCTCATGGAGCACTTCAACTATTGGAATATTGTGAATAAATTGCTTATTTAAATGAAAAAATTTTTATGATTTGTGCATTATTAAAGAAGTTTTAATTGACAAATTCAAGCTTGCATAGTATGATAATTTAGGAATATATAAAAAGAGCAAAATCTCTTCTTGAATTATCTGTTGGGTTGCTTGAATTTATCATTGCGCTTCGATTGACGAATCCACTATATATATAGGGGATTTGTCCGGGCAATAAGTCAGTCCGGCTTGACGAAGCAAACTTTATAAGGAAAGAGGTAATGAGATGCTATCATGCAGGAAATTGCTTGCGGCTTCCTTAGCCGGAGCCATGCTTATTGCGGCTGCAGGATGTGGCGGGGCTGGAGAAAACCCTGAAGCTCCAGAGGTTGCGCTAACCGAAGAGAATTCCTCGCTCAAAAACGGGCATGTATTCTATGATCCGCCAATCCAGCTGAACATAGCCCGATCTGTCGGCCCCGACGCAAAGTTCAAGCCGGGTCAGGATGTAAACAAAAATGACGTAACAGACTGGATGCTTGAGGAGTTCGGCGTCAAGGCCAATTACATGTGGACGACGCCAACGACTGACAATGCGTTTTACACTAAAATAATGCTGTCAATCTCAGCAGGGGAAGAGTTGCCTGAATTTTTCTCCATTCCAGGGGCGCAGGCCCATGAGCTTATAGATTCGGGGCTGATGATGCCCATAGACGGCTTGTTTGAAAAGCACGCAGGGGCGAAATGGAAAAACGCGGTGGCTGAAGTTCAAGATCCTTGGCTTGCGTATACGCGTGAGGGCCAGGTCTATGCTTATCCAAACTTTGACTATGCGTACGAGCACGAGGATGTCATGTGGATTAGGGACGACTGGCTGGAGGCGGCGGGCATGGAGGCGCCCAAAACGCTTGAAGATCTGAGGGCCGTGATGGATGCCTTCATCCATCTTGACTCAAGCGTGACGGGATTTGATAAAGTGTATGGATTTACGGCCGCCTTGCAATCAAATTATACGACTTGGCTTGGAGTGAATCCGGTATTCGGAGGGTTCGGCGCGATCCCTCAAATTTGGATGAAGGACGAAGCCGGAGATATCGTATACGGCTCTACAATGCCGCAAATAAAGACGGCTCTTGCCGAGTTCAAGGATTGGATCGACAAGAGCTATTTTCCTCCGGAAGTCGGGCTGATGAATGAAGTGGCGGCTTATGAGCTCTTCACTTCCGGTCGCGCGGGGATTACCATGGGCGCGACGTGGTGCTACGACTGGCCGCTTCAAGATGTGGAGAAGAATGTTCCGGGCGCCAAGGTGGGCGCGTACCCTATACCGAACGGCCCTACGGGATCCTTTTTGCAATCCGGTAACGGGACGCATTATCAAGTGGTCCTCTTCTCAAAAGCCTCAAAAAACCCGCAAGTTTTCTTTGAGATTACGGATTATCTTTACGACAACTATGCGGAGCCTGAAAAGGGAAGCCAGTTCGAATACGGCTTTAAGGACGGATTTGACTACATTGTCAAGGATGATGGGACAGTCTCCTATATCGAGGACGATATCCCAGGCGGGAAGGCTTCTGTTTTATTCTTCTCAGCTCCTATGATTCCCAGCCAGAAGATTGCCATCGCATCATATTTGGCCGAGGGGAATGAACCGGAAACTCCGGCGCAGATCCAAAAAAGTGTAGGCTGGAATCAAATCTTCCTGGATGCGGCTAGAATTGTAATGTCTCAGAAGGAGTATACGGTATATGACTTGTTCACAGGCGCTCCTACCCCTACGATGGTAGAAAAGCTTGCGGATTTGAAGGCGTTTGAGGTTTCGAACTTCAGCAATATTTTGTATGGGAAAACAGGCTTGGACGAGGGCTTTGACAGCTGGCTGAGCTACTGGAGCTCGAACGGAGGAGTCCAGATAACTGAAGAAGTGCGCCAGTGGTATAAAGACGCAGGAGGAGAGTGATAGAATGGCCGTTTCTCAAACGGCTTCATCCGCCAAAGTCAAACCGGCCAAAACTAAGTGGAGGATGGAAACGAACTGGGGGTTGCATGCGATGCTGCTCCCAGGCGTTCTCATCACAATTGTTTTTTGCTATGTTCCGATGGTTGGCATAGCGATTGCATTCCAGAATTTCAAGCCGTGGCTCGGCTTCTTCAATTCCCCGTGGCTGGGACTGGGAAACTTTGAAAGATTCTTCACCAGCTCTTCAAGCGTCAACGTGCTGATTAATACAGTTGAGATCGCCGTACTTAAAATTCTGACAGGGCTTGCCGTTCCTATAGCGTTCGCTCTTCTTCTGAATGAAATCCGCGTTCCCAGGCTTAAAAAGACGGTGCAGACGATGGTATACCTGCCTCATTTCCTTTCATGGGTAATCTTGGCTGGAATACTGAAAGATGTGCTGGCTGTCGACGGGGGCATTGTAAATCGGATGGTTTCATTTTTCGGCGGGGATCCCATTTTCTTTTTCGGAGACGGCAATTGGTTTCGCGTTGCCGTTATAGTCAGCAATGTTTGGAAGGAGTTTGGATTTAGCACAATCGTATATCTTGCGGCGCTGACTGCAGTTGATACCGCGCTTTATGAAGCGGCGATGATCGATGGCGCGGGCAGGTGGAAGCAAACCGTTCATGTCACGCTTCCTTCCATCATGCCTATAATTGTCGTCATGTTCACTTTGTCGCTTGGAAATGTCCTCAACGCGGGGTTTGATCAAATATATAACCTGTACACGCCGATGGTATACGATAAAGGAGATATAATAGATACATTCGTGTATAGGACGGCTATCGTGCAGGCGAATATGAGCTACGGCGCCGCGGTGGGCCTCTTCAAATCGGTCGTTGCGCTTGTATTAATCCTTGTATCCTACAAGCTGGCTGATAAGTTTGCGAATTACCGCATTTTCTGAAGGTGGAGGAGGGCTCTTTGTGTACATGCATTATGACACAAAGATGTATAAAGTTTTCACTGTGTTCAACATCATATTTGTCACCTTGATAGGAATGCTATGCATTTTGCCTATGATCCATATTCTGGCTGTTGCTTTCAGCGGCAAAGCTGCTGCAACCGCGAATCTCATAAACCTATGGCCTGTCAACTTCACTGCGGACGCTTTCGTGGAAACGCTGACAAACAGGAATTTCTCTCATGCGCTGGCAATATCCGTCGGGCGAACGCTTTTGGGGCTTGCGTTTTTTCTCTTTTTCACTATTCTTACAGCTTATCCCCTATCAAAAAGCGAGCAGGATTTTAAGGGCAAAAATATCTATCTTTGGTTTTTTGTCTTTACTATGTTTTTTAGCGGCGGACTTGTCCCAACGTACATCTTGATGACGAGGCTCAAGCTCATCAATTCAATCTTCGCGCTAGTCCTTCCGGGAGCTCTCAATGTATGGTCCGCCATACTTCTTATAAATTTTTTCAAGGGCATACCGAAAGAGCTTGAGGAATCTGCGACTATCGACGGGGCAGGGCGCTTCATGACTCTTTTAAAAATCTTCTTGCCTTTGTCGCTGCCTTCGCTTGCTACGCTTTCTTTGTTTACTATGGTTGGGCATTGGAATTCATGGTTTGACGGAATGATCTACAACACAAAAATGGAAAATTATCCTCTTGCTACATTGCTTCAGATAATTGTCGTCCAACAGGATTTTTCCAAAATAACTGCTGATCCTCATGATTTAGCTGACATTTCAAACAGAACCGTAAAGGCGGCGCAGATTTTCATCGGCGCGGTGCCTATTTTGCTTGTTTATCCCTTTCTTCAAAAATACTTTGTGTCGGGAATCGTGGTTGGAGCTGTAAAAGGATGAGGGCGATTTTACCAAAATATCGCAGCTCTTGCCTTTTAAGAATATCTGCGTAATGTCGGGGGTTAAAGATGGAATATTATAGAGTTGAAAAGTCTGATGGAAAATGGAGCCTTTACGACAATAACGGAAGGGATTTTTTCTCGCTCGGCGTGGACTGCGTTACAGTTGTTGATGTTGATCTAGAATTGAACAATGAAGTATACACACTTGACAGCCAGTGGTTTCCAAGATGGATGGACGTAAAGCTCAGTGAAATGGGCAAAATGGGATTCAATACGCTTGGAGCGTGGCATCACAGGCATTTTTGGGGCAACGGTTATCCTAAGGCAGTCGAGCTCAGGCTGTCTCAGCATGCAAAAAAGGTCAACACTGTATGGGGAATGGGATTCCCAGACGTATTTGACGAGAGCTTTGACGTATCCATCCACAAATCGCTCATTGATATTTTTCATGGCGGCGGCGCCAGCCTTTTGCAGGATGAAGGAGTTATCGGCTACTATACGGACAATGAAATCCATTGGTGGGGAAGTGGCGGCTATTGGGGGGACAACGAGCAAGCTGAGCGCGGATGGAGCAATACCGCGCTTGTGGACGATTTCATTGGCCTAGGCCCCGAAGCTTCCGGGAAAAAAAGATGGGTGCGATTTCTTTCTGAGAAGCATGGCTCCATTGAGGCGCTTAATGAACGCTGGGATAGCGAGTACAGCTCGTTTAAGGACTTGCTCTACGCGAATAGGTACAGAGCAAGGCCTGAGATCTTGCAGATGGATAAGCTTGAATTTTTGCGGCTTGTCGCTAAAACATACTTTGAAAAAACTGATTCGATACTAAAGGCGTACGATCCTAAAAGATTGAATCTGGGCTGCCGGTATGTAGGCAACAGCACCCCAGATGTCGTGCTCAAAGAGGGAAGCCGGTATGTGGACATAGATTCCTTCAACTTCTACTCCATGTCGCTGCCTGAAGAATATCTTGAGTATGCGTACGAAATAACGAAGAAGCCGATGATGATAACTGAGTTCAGCTACTGCGCGGGACGGGAAGCCGGCTTTCTGGAGAGCAACAACGGCTCCCGCAACGTCATCGTAAAAAGCCAGGAGCGGCGCGCCGAGTGCTATGGCGCCTTTGTAAAGTCCGCTCGCAAGCTGCCTTTCATGCTGGGAACGCATTGGTTTGCTATGTTTGATTACGGGCGCAATGTTCATGGCTTGATTGGAAACTATGGCCTCTATGATCTTAATGCCAAGCCTTATGCAAATTTCATAAAAGGCGTAGCGCATGCAAACCAAGAGATAAAAGGGAATTCATCTTCAGCGCGGGGCGCGGGGCTCAGCAGCAAGCTCTAAGATGGCAGGGGGCATTTTAAGATCTTAAAAACCCAGGAATCCTATCCTGGGTTTTACTTTACTTTGCGCTATAGGGTGATAGACATCAAGTAGTATCCGTACTCGCCATATGCGGGCGTTACATTGTCAACGCATTTGAACTGGGTGAATCCCAAACTTTTCGCCATTTTTATGTCTCTGATGTCGTATGTTCCGGGTATGCCCAATGTGTATATCCTGCCATTTTGCTCGTTGACTCTGCCAATGATGAAGTGCTTGTATTTCTTATACGACGATATCACAAAGGGGGTGTTGAATATCTTCGAATAGTTGATAGGAAGGCTGATAGGCTCGCGCATGGATATGCGCACCCAGCTTATGTCCTGGCTCTGCTTTTCGAAGGGCTGCATTTCATGATTCACTTCAAATATTCTATTAAGCTCCTGAGATGCTTGATTTTCTGCGTCCGGGCTTGTTTCCGGCTGCACCTCGCCCTTTTCGGATGCGGGAGTTATGGTTATGAAGTCAAGATTTGCGTTTTCTTCGTTCTGCTTGTAATCCTCTACAACAGATTTGAAATCGCCGTGAAGATCTTTTTGCCCTGCTCTGCCTGAAGTTGGGCCATTGGGATCCGCCGGCTTGCGAGCATTTGTAGAAATTTCAGTTTTTTGGGGCGAAATCGGAGGTTCCGCGAGAAACTCTTCAGTTTCCGCCTGCGCTTTAGGAGCTCCCGGCATCGTTTCCGATTGCGCTTCCGGCGCGATCAGTCCGGCGTGCGAGAGGCTGGAAGCCTCATTCGCAGCTTTCGATCCTAACTCCATGAATTCGATGCTTCCAGGCTCAGCGAATTCTTCCGGCAGGAAGGGCTCATTCTTATCCACTGCCCCAGGCATGCTAGCTTCAATGTCTTGCTGGAGTCTGGAGACGGTTTTTGCTTCTTCAGACGATTGGAGCTTTAACAAGGTCGGCGCGATTTCCGAACCGTCTCGGGACGCAAGGGGCGCGGCGGTTTTTTGAGCATGCAGACTCGGGGGCTCCAATGCTTCGCCAGCCTGCAAAGAAGGCGAGGCTGGGGATTCCTGGGCGGATCTCTGGCTTAATATTGATTCGCTTTTTCCCTGCGCCAGCTTCGAGCTTTGCCCCGACTCACTGCCTTCCGGAACAATCAGCTTGAAATGGCGCTTCCAGTGAACAGGAGAATCTTTAAATCCAACCAAGGGGGTTTTAAGTTCATTGGGATTTGGAGTCAGAAGCGCTATGGAAATGAAGTCATTAAGATTGGAACTGCCCGCCATGTTCTGCGACGGGAATTCCCTCTTGAATTCACCCTTGCCTTTTTCATCGATAAACACCGTCCCCAGAGGGAGTCCCTCGTACCCGTCTTTTGAGAAAAAAATGATTGCGACTTTATATGAAGTCATAGCCTTCAAATCTTGCGCGTTCAGGGATATTTTGCCTGTTTTGTCCCTGCTTTCTATAGTGCACCGCCCTGCCGGCTCGCGAGATTTGTACTGAAAACCAGGATCTTCAGGTTTTAGCGCTATCACATATCTATGGTAATCCATGATGAAGCCTCCTTGTTGCCGATATGCTTCGCATTTTCCGGCGTTTGAATCCTATGCTGAGACGCCTAGCGACGCCACAATTTAGAGCTTGAATATGCAGCCCGGAGCATTTTAGTGCGCATGCGCATATCCGAAAAACTTGATTCAGAAATTTCCTCTTTCTATCGCATATCTATAATTCAATGTCTGCAAGGAAGAAGCATGGGTCTGATATCCTTGCGCATTCATATTTTCTTTTATATATATGCGCAGGAGCTTGATTAAATGAACCTGCCAAACGAAAAGAAAGCCTTTTCATCAATTTTTGGTTGGCGGGATAAACTGCCGCTGAGATAATGCGCGATGACGCGCTTATGGCGGTTTACAGATCGTGGGAGACGCTGCGCGACATCCCATTTCGCTCTTTATGCCATGCCTTAAGGCATATAATTAGGGTTATCAGAAGCTTTGGATAACTCCAAGAACCGAACCGTTTGTACACCTCCTGGCATATACTGCCCGCCGTTTATTCGCCATTTGCCAAGGCAGACTCCGCCGCGGATTGAACCGCGGCATTCCGGTCATGCGGCGGACGCTTCGCGTCATCCGGGTTTTAATGCCCCGTCTGGATTTCTCACGGCGCCTCCAAGCCTTCCTTTCTTGGCATTAAGAGATAAGCCGTCCGCCCTGGCGCCGGCCTGTCCGCCAGGACCGCCGCCATCTTTGCGGCTATCCATGCCAATTCAGGACTAATTGGCTGTTGCGCCTCGCCCGGATATTCCCATCTGAGTTGCAGTCATACGCCTCTATTTGTGAGCATGTTCATCCATTGAGCGGTGCGAAATGCCGATATCAATCGCATTCTCTGTATACTCAATCTTCCAAATAGACGACTTCATATGCAGATCAGCATAGCTGCGCTAAGGTTGTTCCGCCGCGCCTCAGGATGCGGTTTTCTCTGCCTTGCAACCGCTGATTTTCCAGCGACGCATAGCTGTGCCGCAGACTGGCTGCCACTGAAAATCTCGCGCGCTCTTGCATCCCTTTACGGGCAGGTATTTATCGCGCCTGCTCGCTTATGGGCGCACTGGGCGGTTTCATGCAAATCAGCATCCTGAAGGTTCGATTGGCGTTTAGCATCGCATGGATCCGCCGTCTAGCTTTTGAGATCGGGCAAAAAAATAAGGACAAGGTTTTGCCCTGTCCATGCGCAAGCAATGTGGTTTAGATTTTTTAACGCGATTTTTCTCCTGCCAGTTCAACGATTGGATTCAAAGTGTCGGAGAGCAAGCAGAAGCCCTTTAAATCCAAAGCTTCTCCGCGTATCATTTCGTTGAAGCCGCAACTTTCAAGCATCTTAGCAAGCTCTTCCTTGGGTGTATCGAAGCGCTCATGCAGGCAGTTTACAAGGGTTTTCCTCCTGTGCCCGAAGGCTGCTCTTATGCATTTGAACATGAATTCTTCATCCATAGGCATAAACTGAGATTTCCTGAGCCTCAGAGTCACAATGGCAGAATCGACGGCAGGCCTGGGAACGAAGCAGTTTCTCGGCACAGTCGCGTTCAAGGCTATATCTGCATAAAATCTAGCGGCTAAGGAGATGGAGCCGTATTCATCATCTCCAGCGTCAGCCGCCAGCCTCTGAGCCACTTCTTTTTGAACCATTGCGGTTATGCTTTCCAGAGGCAATGCGCTTTCTAAAAGCATCATCAATATCGGTGTAGTGATGTAGTAGGGGAGATTGGCGCAAACTTTGGCGCGTTCAAGACCTCTGTCAACCAGCAGCTTTTTTACATCAGTTTTAAGAATGTCTCCCTTTATTATCTCTACGTTTTCAAAGGATTTGAAAATCTCTTCGAGAGCGCCTGCCAAGGATTTGTCAATTTCTACCGCAAGAATCCGAGCGCCGGTTTGCGCCAGCATCTGGGTAAGAGCGCCTAGGCCAGGCCCTATTTCTATTATGCAGTCATCTTTATCCACACCTGCGGCCTTGATTATTTTTTCAGCTATATTGGGCTCAATTAGAAAGTTCTGGCCAAGCCCCTTCTTAGGCGTTATGCCATACTTTTTTATTATCTCAGCCGAGACGGAATGCGTGGCTATGGGCTTTTCCATCAAAGCCCCGATTCCGCAGGCGCGGCTGACTCGAGGCGAACCTCAATGAATCCGTCGCCGCTCGGCTTGTAGCTGGCGCCAGACACAGTCAGTTTGACCTTAGAAATATCATAGAAGTTTCCCAACGTGTCTGCGATGGCTTGAACAGCCTGCTCCTCCAAGGTTCCGAAGGATTCCAGCGTTGAAGACAAATCGGCGGCTATGCCTCCGACGGTTCTGTCTACATCCAGGCTGTTTATCCGCACTCCTTCTGGAAGAAGGGAGAGTCCGCCTTCAAGGGGGATATGCATTTCATCGGAAATGAGTTCGGCAAGATCGGAATCTGTAGTAAAGCGTATGAACCTCTCCTCTTTCTCTCCGTCGCCTATGGGGTAGAAATATGCGGGAAAATCCAAGGTAGCGCTTTCAATGGATTTGAGGCTGAAGTCGTAGAGGGATCCTTCACTTGATGTATATTCGGTCTTTACCAGTCCTACATTTTTTGCGTAGTATTCCCTTTGCACCCTGCCATCGGTGGAGGTTGAAGAAATCTCCATCGCTTCATAGTCTCCGGAGCTGGTGGATACTGGAGAGTTCATGCTTGTTATCTCCACCTGCGTGTATTCGTCCGGCGCCCACTTTTGCCCGACTTGAAGAGGTTCCTTCAATATGATGAATCCCAGCGTGGGTTCGACTGACAGCAAGTTTTCCATGTAATAGAAGGTGGGTTCTCCGAAAATGAGCTTGAGCTCCCCGTTTTTGTATTCTATGACTTCCGTTGAGGACATCTTCTGCGCCGACACCCATCTTTGGATTCTATCGTTTCCGGTGTAAGTGACATAAACCTGTTGATTCAAATCAGGTATGGAGGACTCGTACTGATAGCAGGTGTTGCTCTTGACGAAGAAATATTCGGCTATGGATTCCCCCCCGCCACTTTCGATCGTCTCGGCGCTTTCAGTCACAGCCGGGTCTTCCGGCGCTGAAGTTTCTTCAATGCCGTCTTTGGCGCCGCACGACGGCAGGAGAAGAATCAAAATGAGGATTGAGGCAAGCATTGCAATTGATTTTTTCTTCAAAGAAATGTCTCCTTTTTAATTGTGGATATGCTGAATGCCAGCTAAATGCTCCAATTTTGGATCAGATTGGCAATGCGCTATAATCCTGCCCCAGATATGCGGATTTGCATATGATCGCCTATGAAGATGCGCTTCACCACAGGCGCTTTCGTTCTAAATTCCTATTATAGCTTAACTGTACAGCGAGCGCGAAATGCCGAAATCTGCGTTTCGCGCCTTAAAGGCAGACTGCCAAGCTAAAATAGGCAGTATGACTGCAAATCAGCATGGCGCAATTGAGCGAGCATCAGCATGCTTCAACCATATAGGCAAAAGCGGGGCAGCACTTTTACCTTAGCGATTTTTCGCAGCCAGAGCTTGTCTAAAGGATGAAACCTTATGAAGTATAGCATTTAAGGAAGGGAAATTCAAGGCTGCCCTCGAACTTAGCAGATCTACGGCGATATGTCGACGCGCAGCAGAACGCAGGGGTTTTGGAGCTTGACTGTCCGATTTCGAGGCGCTAAATGCTGATATCTGCATTTAGCGCTAGCTGTAATCCAAGCTTCAAAATCAGAGCTTGCCTATGCGCATCAGAATATAAGCTTATCCTGTTGCTTTCCTATACCGCTTTTCATCAAATGTTCCTTTTTTGGCAGGACAATTTAACGCCCATTACATAATGAGTTAACTGGTGTTTTGCGGCGTACACAATGCAACTTTGCTCAATTGGAATAAATCGCAAATGTCGAATCTCGCTGAATAATTGAATAAATTACAATCACTCTCCAAGTCAAGATTAACTGATTTTTTTTGCTGAATCAAATCGAATTCGACGAAATATCAACTTGAAATTTTAATGAAATTTAATTCATTCCGCCTGCCGTTGTAGATATTTGCGCGTCTGCAAAGCTTCTTGTCCGGTGTACAACTGAGATGGGGAGACGGCTGTATGAAAACCCGCAGCGACGCGCCGAGCGAAGAAGAATTGAGGAAAAGGCCGGGGCGCAGGCCCGTCCATCCCGCCCCGGCCCAGGCGAATCCGAGCGAAGGGCGGAAATTGCCGAACGGGCTCTGCTATGCATGTTGCCGGCTGCAGCTTGAAATTATCCGGAGGAACCCGAAAATTGAGGCTGCCGGAAAATTCGAGCCGGATCTGCAGGCCTCCCTTTCGAAGGCCGGCGGCAGCCGCTCCGGCGAGCCTTGCCGGGGAGCGCCGCGAAGGCGCCGTCCGGCTTGCGGGACGGCGCGCTCGGCCTGACGGGCTGGCGCCTTGCCGGCTATTGCGGCTGTTTGCCGCCCGGTTTGGCCTTGACGGCGGGATTTGTCGGCTGTGGCCGGACAGGCTCGTTCGCCGCCGAAAGCAAGTAATGGCCGGAGGATGCAGCCCGCTTCCCGAGCGGCGGCGAAACGCCGGATCAAGGCGCGCTTCGGCATGCATTCGAGAAGGCCGGCGCCGATATGCATAAAAAAATGGCTGAAAATATAGTGCCGTCCATTAACGCCGCGGTGAATCCGCTCCGCGATCCCGGCTGCGCGAACGGGATCCTGCCGGAGGACGGCCGGGAATCTGCGGGATCCGCACGCAGCGGATGCGCCGGCGGCCGCCGGAGGGCGGCGGGATCGGAGAATCTTTCCGGCTCAAGCGCCGGAATTCTGATGAAAGCATCTGAAACAGGCGGCAAATCGAGCGAGTCGAACGCGCTTGCCGAAATGCCGGGAAGCGGCGAATTCAAAGGCTGCGCCTCGGCCGCCGGCGCCGCGCGCTCCGCGACGATGGAGGCTTGCGCCGGGGGCGGGATGCATTGGATTTTTACTGCGAAAGACAACAACAAGAAGGCTTTCAGGGCGATAAAGGACATTTTCGGCTTTTCAGGCGCCGCGCCGCTTTTTGAGGGCGGCTGCGCTTGCTCCGCAGTTGACCTTCAGCTTTCGGCTGAAGAAGCGCTTGATTTGGCTCTAGAAGCAAACTTCCCTGATCTAATCTGCTTTCTCGGCTTTATGGCCGGCATTCAGAAAAAATGTCGAATATTGGGACGAACAAAAGCCATTCGACATTGTTTAAATATAAACTTAGTCAGGCAAATAATGAAAAAAGAGCTGAATGCATTAAAAAAATCTTCTTTAGAACCTCTAAATCGAGATCGTGTTGACATCTCTAGAACTTATGTTAAGGACGTTAAACTGTCCTGCTTTTTTGGAGCTTGATTATACAGGCTTCAATGGATAATCAAGCTCCAAAAAAGGTAATTTCATATGAAAAGCAGTATATTTACAGAAAATAAGCTTCTATCTGATAGGAGCTTAAATGCTTAACCAAATTGCGCTTTATAGCTAAGCTGCGTTATGAGCTACTTTCAGCTTACCTGAATAATTTAGGCTTCATAACGATTTGCAACCAAATGAACCTATTTTTGAGCTTGATAATCATATGCACATCAGTTTATATGACATAAAGCGCCTTCCATTGCTATTCAGCTCCTAAAATTTGAAAAATAGCTTATAGAAAGAAAATAAAAATTTGACATTTAAGCCTTTATACATTAATATTTAAAGAAAGAATCTCAGCGACAGAGTTGATCCAGAATTGCATATCTAACTGCTGAAGGCGTTCTTTATAGATGTGCATATAGAAATTCCTATCTTAGCTTGACGTACAGCGTGAAATGAATCATTAAGCTCCAAAACATCGCATTTGATTGCAAATCTGCATATAATGCATCGCTTTATTCAGCGCATTGGAAGAACAACTCTATCGGAAAGCGGATACTCCAAATCTTCGAAATAATGCGCAAGGCATCATCATTTTCAATGTTCAAAATATTGTTTTTGCTGCATCTTTGAAGAAGCGATGATTGAATCAAAAAGGGGGCTGTTAACAGCTTCAATGAAGAATTACTACCAAGTACTGGGAATAAACAAAGAGGCTGATGAAGAATCCATTGAAACAGCTTTTGTCACTCTCTTAAGAAAATGCTCTGATGAAGAGTTCACAGTAGTGGAGGCGGCTTATAGACGTCTTTCCCAAAGCCAGCTTAAGGCTGATTATGACGAATATTTCAATGAGCCTGAGGAAGCGAGGGATATATGCCTTCAGGCAATAGAGCTGATTGATGCGCATAGGTTTTAACAAGCAAAGAAGATCCTGGCAAGCGGGAATCCTCTCGGCAGTATAGCGCAGACAAAGCTTTTGCTCAGGATTTACTTGGAAGTCGGCGATAATGCTGAAACCTTGTCCTTATTGAGGCAGGCAGTCGAGAAGTTTCCAGAGGATCATGAATTTAAGTGGATTCTTGATGGCTTTGAGGTTTCTGAAGGAAAACTCGATGAGATGGAAAATGCCATAGCTGAAAATGAGCGTGACTTTAAGTCTTGGGGAGCGCTTCTCAATCTGCTCTTTCGCATGCAACCTCTAGGTAAAAATGCAGGCATTTTCAATCTTTTTGCTACTCGCAGAAATTTCTGCAAAGCGATTGAGGCTTTTGAAAGGCTGAGAAAGTACGATGTCAGCTTCATGAGCGAGCATTATCGCTTATATCAGTTTTACCTAAAGCATGATTATAAACAGCGTATTGGCAGAGATGATCATATTGACGAGTATTTTATCGACTGCTACAGGATGTGCCTCAGCGGACTCATTGAATCAGGAGATGATAGGCAGATATCAGAGGCCATCTCAATCATGAATTCTTTCTCAATGTCAAGGAAGCTCAAGGGCGTAAACGTCCAAATGCTTGCCAAGCTAGACGAATTGGAAGCGGGATATAAAACGGGAGCGATTGAATCAGGAACGATCATAGCTGATATCTTGGATAGTTCGCTTCCTCCGGTTCTTTGCAACTTAATATTGACCCTTTTATCTCTAGAGAAAATAATGTGGTTTACGCTGGGGTCTACAAGCACTGCTTATGAAAGCTGGATTCTTGATCATGCCGAAGAGATGGCGGAACCATTGACAAGGCTTAAGAGGGAAAATCCCAGGCTCTATAGTTATGATGAGAGGTTTTTCGATGGAATTGCGGATCCCGCGCAGAGGCGGAAGCTTGTTATTTCAATAACCTCTGAAACGTATGAGCTTAAAAAGAGGCATCCCCAGAAAATCCGCAGGGTTAATGAAGATATACTGACAAATCCAATTGAATGCTCGTATGCTTGGGAAGTGGCTATAGCTAGGCTAAAATATCCGAAAGAGTATTCTGAAGATCAGACGACAGTCTTAAGAGAAGGCAGGAAGACAGGCAGAAATGAGCCTTGCCCATGCGGGAGCAGAAAGAAATACAAGAAATGCTGCGGCTTGAGGGCATAGGCTGGATAAAGCGCATATACGGCTCGCCTATTTCTCTTCTCTTTAAAAGACGCCCATAGGCGTTGGCGAAGCTCAGGCCAGATAGGCGGACTGCTAAGAAACAGGCATAAGTATACCGATTTTCATCATATGTTCCTTATTTGAAGCTTGATTATCCATTGGGCGGTACAAATGCCGATATCAATCGCTAGCTGTACAATCAAGCTCTTAAAAAGGTGATTTTCAATGAAAATCAGTATAAGTAAGAACGCTTCTCAAAATAATGCAGATATTCATTCATGAGAATGGACTATAATATAATGCGCGCTCTATTTAAGACGCATTCCACCTATTCCCTGACGCATGGAGCATTGCTCATTTATTCTTGAACTCGTTGCCTAAAAGGCGTCTTGTTTTTTCGTTCCACTGGGACGGAATAGAGGTAAAGCAAATGGAAGATTGCTATAAGATTCTCGGAGTTGCAGCGAATGCTGATAAAAATGAAATAAAGAGAGCTTATTTCAGCAAAGTGAAGATTTTTACTCCTGAGAAAAATCCTGATGAATTTAAAAGGCTGAAATCAGCATATGAAACCCTTGGGGATGAGAATAAGAGGGCGGAGCTTGATCGCTACTGCGGCACTCCAGAAAAGACAAAGGAGAAGTTGCTTGAGGCGTCTAGATTGCTGGAAGATGAAAAGTATGAAGAAGCCCTCAAAGTTTTAAATGGACGAGGGAAAAAGCATTTCGAGATTGAAAAGAGGATTATTGAGGTAAAACTCGAACAGGGAGATTACGACGAAGCTTTAAAACTGGCTGAGAAACTTGCGGATAACCATCGTTCGAATCAAGGAGTTCACATGCTCCTTGCTCAGATATACGAGTCGCAAGATTCTTTGACAGAGGCGGACGAGCATTATAGGCTGGCTTTATCTCTGGATGAAGGCAATGAGACTGCGTGGGTTTTATATACTGACTATTTGATTATAGAAAAATCAGACAAAATCATAGATCTTCTCGAAAGGTTAAAAAAACTCGGAGGAGATTTTTTAAAGAAGCATCGCGGACTCTATTCTGTATATTTAAGGCTCCACTATGAGGCGGTGGGAACTGATGACGAAGATATGGATGATCTCTTCGTCGAATGCTATGAAATGTTCGCTAAAGAATTCATGGCTTCAAGAAATGAAAAGTGGATCCGCAGTGCCGACACGCTGCTTATGATGTATGCAAAGTCTCCTAAGCTTTATGAAACAAGCAAAGTCTTGGCTGATTTCATGTCATTGAACTATCCCAAGCTGGAAAACAGCTGGATGAAAGAAGTGAAAACAAGCCTTGAGTTTGCAGAGGCAAGGTCAATGAAAGATATGCATAAGGTGCTCATCAACTTATCCGTCATCTTAAATGTAGGAATCAATTCCACCAGCGATCTTTGCATGAGGCATATTTACGAAAGCTATATCTTTGAGCATGTGAATGAGATTTTGCCCTACATAGAGAGACTTGAAAAAAACTATCCCAAGATGTTTGAGCTTAATCAGAAGTTCTATCAAAGCTTGAGAAATCCCAGAGTGCATCGCGTTATAATGCAGAAGAATTTGAAGGATTCCTACCAGCTGAAGAAGAAAAATCCTCAATTTTTCAAAGATGCAAACAAAAATACAGTATATGAAGACTCTCCCCTCCTGTGCTTGGCGGCCAATGAGGAAGTCCAGCATATATTTCAAAACAGAGCTAATGTTTACAATAATAGGCTGATTCCTGGAAGAGATGAAAGATATATTCAAGCCTTAGAGACCTACTGCATAGCGCAAGTAAAGAAGATGAGGGAGAGAGGCTTGGATGAAATCGAATACTTGAATATGGATGATGAGGAACTTATAGAATTTGGGGATCTTGACGACTTAATGCATTATGTAGCTAGCGAAGTTTATTCGAGTCCGTTTTTTGGATCAACTGTTCACAGGGAAGGCAGAAAGATCGGAAGAAATGAACTCTGCCCATGCGGAAGCATGAAAAAATACAAGCATTGCTGCGGAAGGAATGCTTGAGGCGCTAGATTACTTAATTGCCGGGAAAGGCAAGTTTTCGCCTTTCTCGGCAAAGTAATAGGTTTTGAGGATTGCTGGAGGCTAAACTCAAAGACGCAAAAAAATTATGCTCGAGGTATTGACAGAATTATTTTTTTAATGTAATATAAATAGGCTTGATGAAATTGATCTTGGAAAGCTAGTTTATCAAAAATGGATCCTTAGCTCAGTTGGTTAGAGCTACCGGCTCATAACCGGTTGGTCCGGGGTTCGAGTCCCTGAGGATCCAGTCGCAGTTATATTGATTTGCATA
>JAISZB010000010.1 GCA_031269465.1 Clostridiales bacterium
TTATGCTTCGAGCGGACGCGATTATTGAAGCGAGGCTTGCGATATCTTGTTTTCCTATTGCGCCTTGCACTCCTGAAAGCTCTTCTCGTCGAAAGCAAATCTACTATATCAGTCCTCAATTTCACCTCGGCGCAATGCAATTCTTCTTTCTCCGCAGCCGCGGAAATGCCAATAGTCTTGCTTCCCGCATCTACTCCCAGATTTATCGGCCGGGTATACTCCGCGCTATCGTACAGCAATTGGATTGCAGAAGGCTCAAGTTTTGCAACCTTAGCCATTCCATCCTTTAGCAAACGTCTTACTTTCCCATGACGCTTTGTAGGCATCAAGGGCTTTCCGGTTTTACTTAAAACATAAACCATATATTTTCCTCCTATGCGCCGTTAACGCATAATCCCCTATTTCTAGGGTAAGTTGCCCTTCGCCAATGTTATTCCAAGGTTTTATATGCCTGCAGCACTGTCCCTTCCCCTAAGGACTGTTTAACCGCAGACCGTAGAATCCGGAGTTAGAGCAAACGCTCCGGAGTACCTATATATTCTTGGATAACGTAGTCAGTTAAGACTTAGGCTAGTCAATCAGGACTTGCTAATGCAAGCCCCTAGCTTTAGCTATGGGGTGATTGACTTAGCGGCAGCCAACTTCTTGAAAACGGGTCGATTTACCTTTGCGTATTCGACAGCAGCGCCGAGTAGTTCATCGGCAGTCATATCCTCAAATAAGTTATCGCGCCGCCATTCGGTGTAGTTAAACGGTTCTTCGGATTTAACGGTAAATATGAAAATCTCCGCGCCAACTGTACCGAGTTGGTTCCGTAAGGCTTTCATACCCTCTGACATTATCAGGCTTCTATTTGTCATCGTTTTGTCCCTCCCAAATTCTAATAAACTCTATCGGGTTTATTGTGCTTACACGCTCTGATTTATATTTCAAAACCCGTTTGTCAGTTGTGATAAAATAACCGGCTTCGCCAATAATGGCGGTAGCGAGGTGTATAGCGTCTTTGTGCTTAATTCCGGCAGCCATAATTTCGTCGCGCAATGGGATGATTTTTGTAAGATGAGTTTCGTCTACATAGACCGAAGCGTTCTCGAAAAAAGCCGATATGTGTTCTGCTTTATCGGTGTCTTTATTTGCGTCATTCTCGAACAGTGAAAAGAACGAAACAATCTTGAATCCATAATTTTGCTTGCGTTTCAAGCTGTACACTCCGTTGCATCTGGTCGTCAAACGGACGGTTATAACAGCAATTATCGAGGTATACGCGCAGTCTTTTATTTTCCATTCGTCTGGAACGCTCCTTTCACTTAGCTTAGGTTAAGCACATAGTTGCCAAACAAGCGGGCGCACAAAACCCAGTATAGCTACTATAAAACAGTCTTTCGAAAGATGCAAGTATAATTTTGAGGGTTCGAGCAAAGCTGCGGGTTAGCTGATTAAGTGCAGAAGCACAGATGATTATGGCAGTTATGAACAAATTGTAAACTTGCGACGTCCCTCCTCGACAAATCGTCCCCGTTGACTCTCTCTCTGATGGAAATTCGCTTAGCCATCTCAGTTTTGAGCGACAGGGTATGAGCGCATCACGACATTCCATCAAGGCATTGCCGCGACCCGGACTCAGGCAAGGAAAGTCCATTCGCCTGCTTGCGAAGGACGTCAACCTTCAGCATGGCAAGGGTGTTCTTAGAGGCGCGAAGCACCACAAGGAGCAGTTTGCCTGCCTTTCGACCGATGCCCCAGCTGCGCAGACACCCTTTGAGCCTGCGCCAATGGATGTTCCCGCTCCGATTCCTACGACAGCGCCCCCAGCATATCCATCTCTCGATCAAGCGGCGGCGGAAGCCTTGCCTGAGAATATCCCGGCACGCGCTCCAGAGAAGCTTGGCTCCGGGGTTTTGGCGGGATCAGCGTCTAGAATAGCTTGATGGCGGCGTAAAGGCGGCCGCGTCCGATAAAGTCCATGATTCAGCCAAGACCGGAGGATGGCCGCATACAGCGCTCCGACTGAGTTCGTCATTGCCCTGCAGGCTGCTGCCTTCCTTGCACATTTGCAGTGAGAGATGGGAAGTCAAAGGCTTGACGCACTTTTATGCAGCATCTCTATTCAGCCTGTGAATGCCAGTTCGCAGGCTGTTTTTTTTACATGGCGCATATCGCCAATAAACATCATTTATTTCCATTCATTTAAGCATTTAAAATCAGGCTCCAAAATAGGAACTATAATCTGGCGCCTGACTGGATATAGGAATATTGAATCACAGCCCGCATTTTACTCTCGCCTTGCAACAATCTTTCTTTTCTTTGAAAGACACCTAAGAATTATCGCCATTCCAGCCTGCCTGCTATTTAAGTTGCACTTAGATGTTGATATTATCTTTTAATTGTGATAATTCAACATGAGCCATTGAAATATATCCAGCAAAAAGTTATAATTAAAATATGCTAAACAAAACAAAGACAGAGGCAAATATTCTTTTCCTGCAACTTAGTTTCTTTTGATACGCTGGAAACCTCAGGCGCGAGCCTTATAAAGTCATGTTTATACAGTAAACATGGGTCTTGCTATGAAGTATTCTACATCATTCATAATATCTTCACAAACTGCCGCTATAGTGAAACGGCCTGCATGACTCAGCTCTTTAACTGCAATGCGCATCCTATATTCCACAGTTGCGGCTTATCTTCCAAAATGATGAACACAAGATATAATCAAAGAAAATCACTTATTTCTGAAGGGATAAAACTTATAATGACTAGAGACGACATCTTCCAAAAAGTAAACGGGGTATTCAGGGATGTTTTCGACGACGAGTCAATAACAGTCAATGAGGCTACTACAGCCAGCGATATAGATGAATGGGACAGTCTGGAGCATATCAACCTTATTTTGGCTATAGAAAGCGAATTCAAAATGAAATTTTCACTTGGAGAAGTAATGCAGATGAAGAATGTCGGCGAAATGGTAGATATTATAAAAGACAGATCTGGCGTTTGACTTGAGCCTGAAATGCGCCGATATTTGAGTCCAGCGCAAGCTCAACCGGAAATGAATGATGTACTGACTCGCACAGGAAAATATCGATTCTTGATCTATTATGCAATGCGAAAGCTTACAGTAAAGCTCCTAAAAATCAGCGCATGTTGCGCATCGGCATAAGCGGCCTGCTTTATATACTGCTTTTCATATAAAATTACCTTTTTTGGAGCTTGATTATACAGGCTTTAATGGATAATCAAGCTCCAAAAAAGGAACATTTGATGAAAAGCGGTATAGATATCCTTGAAATAACCTTGCAGCGCAACCTCAAAGACATCATGATGCTTAAGGAATTACGCCTGCTTAAGCTCTTCTCCTTCAAGCGGCTTGAAGCGTAGAAGCCCTCCTGTTCTTAGAAAGCTTATAAAGGCCTGATTCCTGAAACTATTTGCTTGCCCTAGCATGCAAGCAAGCGCCGGCTCCTCCAGAAACTTCATTTACTTGCGGAAAACCCGGCAAAATACAAAAGCCAATGAGATTTTAAATCTCGCGAATGGGTATGATGAAAGACGTTTTTCAGCAGGCGGATTCTCATAGCAGCTTTGAGATGCATGGCTCTTCTAGTAAAAAGAGCCGCTCGCTTCCAGATCGTATGCTGGCATTAAGTCCGGCATGCTGATTTTGAATATTGACTACCCGGATCTCCTGATAATCAATATTCAAAGCCGGCATGGCGCGCATGGCGTAGATATCCTGATTGCAAGCGAAAGACCCTATTTTAGCACGGCTGCGCAGCGAGCGATAAATGCCGATACCGGCATTTATACTGCTTTGCATTGATATACTGCTTTTCATATAAAATCACCTTTTTTGGAGCTTGATTATACAGGTAGTGCGAAATGCCTATTCGTCATTTCGTACCCTCAATGGATTATCAAGCTCCAAAAAAGTAGCATTTGATGAAAACCGGTACATTTGACTGCAAGCGGTATAGCGCCTTGAAAGCGGACAGCCAAGCTCCAGAATAGGCTCATTTGACTGCAAATCGGCATATGCCTAAAACCGCTTCATCATCCCGAAGAGGAAAGGTGTGTCCTATGTTCAATCAGTTAGCGTCAAGAACAAAGAAAGCATTCTTCGCAACCGCGGCTATCGTTCCCATCGCCTCGCTTCTTGGCGGAAGCGTCGCATTCGCGTCCGACTACACCGCAGAGAACTTGTCTACAGGCCCGCTTATGCCGCTTGAAGTCAATGTCCTCGCGGGAGCGGGAACCGAAAACGCTTATAAGACGAAATCGCAGATAGTCCTTTACCCCGATTCCTATGAATTAACCGAAAGCATAGGGTACAAGATTAAGGAGACGTTCAGCGGAATAGACTTTCCCTCGCAGGGCGCTCTTTACGCCGCTGTCGCGGGAGCCGGGGAGGCAGCTGAAAAGCTCTATGGAAAGCTGGGCTTTAGCGGCGCAAAGGTTTATAAAACGCTCTTCGTCGATTTTGACGAAGCGCTTGAATCCTCTACCGTTTCACTGATAGTGCAAGCCGTTGATTCAAACGGCAAGACCCGATACATACCATGCATCGTCTCCGGGGACAAACTCACGAGCGGCAGCTTCACTGCGGAAAGCGCCAGCCTGGAGGAGTTTATAGACCTTTATTTGGATCCCCTGGAAAATGACTATATAGAGACTATGGACGCCATAGCCCCTCCGCCTCCGGAGGAGCAAGAAGAATACATAATCGAAGAGGAGATTGAAGAAGAGGCTCCAGCTCCAAGCGATGATTCCACCGCGCCAACCTTTAGTCCGATTCTTAATAGATACGCGCTCAGAGGCTCCGAGATAGATTATCTTTCGGGCGTATATGCTTCTGACAACAGCGGCGCCCCTGAGATCACATGCGATTCCAGCCAAGTGAAGCCGTCGGTTTCCGGCAGATATCCAATATGGTACACAGCGACGGATTCAAGCGGAAACGAAGCGAAACTCAAAGCTTACATAACAATATCCGCAGTCAACCCTTCGGGAGTGTTCGCGACGGCGGACGGGATATTGGATGCAATTATATCCGACAGCATGTCTAAGGAAACAAAATGCAGAAAGATATACGACTGGGTCAAAGCCAATATACGCTACGTAAACGGAGCGGACAAGACCGACTCAATAACCGGCGCCTACAACGCCTTCCGAAGGAGAAGCGGCGACTGCTACTCCTACTATGCGGCATCTGAAATTCTCCTCACGCGAGCGGGCATAGAAAATCTTCGCATAGACAGGGCAATCCCCCCGGGAAGCGTCCTGCATTTTTGGAATCTGGCCAAAGTAGGCGGCAACTGGTATCACTTCGATACCACCCCGTTTGTCGTGAAGGGATTCAGGGATACCTGCCTCTTCACTGAGGCGGACGCGCAGCGTCTGACCCAGCAGCGTGGAATGTACTGCTATGTATACACTAAGTCTCTGTATCCGGAGGTTGTATGGAATTAAGCATAAGAAGCAAGATCATAAGATCAGTTTCTTTTGCCCTCATACTTGCAATCATCTTTCTCATCCTGCAGCAGCTCTTTGCGCCGAAGTATATGGACGGAGTATACGAGGGCAAGATGGTTAAAGAGTATTACGATGAAACGCTTAATCATGACGTCATTTTCATAGGGGACTGCGAGGTCTATGAGAACTTCTCCCCAATCGCTTTATGGGAGGAGTACGGCATAGCCTCCTACATAAGAGGCGGGCCTCAGCAGCTTATCTGGCAGTCCTATTACATACTGGAAGAAACGCTTGAGAAAGAGAAGCCCGCCATAGCGGTTTTCAACGTCTTGGCGATGCAATATCCAACCCCCCAGAAAGAGCCGTACAACCGGCTCAATCTGGAGGGGATGAACTGGTCCGCCCAAAAGCTGAATTCCATAGCGCAGTCCATGACAGAAGGTGAAACCCTGCTTTCTTACGTTTTCCCGCTCCTGCGCTACCATGACAGATGGATGGAACTCAGCGCGGGAGACATCAAGCATTTCCTCAACCAGGACGACGTCTCTTTCAACGGCTACCTCATGCGCTCAGACGTCAAGCCTGTAGGAATGATACCCGAAGGGAGAAAGCTTCCGGACTACCGCTTCGGCGAGAACAGCTACCGCTATCTGGACAAAATCCTAAGCCTCTGCAAATCTGAGGGAGTGGAGCTGATACTGATAAAAGCGCCATCCATCTACCCATACTGGCATCCGCAGTGGGAAGAGCAGATGGAGGAATACGCCAGGGCGAATGACGTGAAATACATAAACTTTTTGGAGCTTTCGGATGAAACAGGCATTGACCTCGCAACCGATACGTATGACGCCGGACTTCACCTGAATGTCTACGGAGCGGAGAAAGCCGCAAGGTATCTGGGAAAGATCTTGGTTCAGGAATACGGCTTGGCAAGCCGCAAGGAAGATCCTGAATACCTCGAGGCCTGGACGGAAAAATGCGAGGAATACTACAGCCATAAAGCGGTTCAGGAGCGGGAGTTTCAAGACGACGGAAAGATAAAGACCATGCGGCGCTGAGACGGCTGCGGAATTGCCCGGCCTTGTAGCGGCGCTCAGAAGTTTTAAAATTATGCTGACTTGTTCCTAGGCAGTTTCATATGCAATCAGTATAGCTGATGAAAGAGCCATTCTTGCTAGGGACGCCAATGTACATTCTAATGGCATGTTCCGCAGCCGGGCTTGTCCGCTTTTAGCCCGGTCGTGGAACATGCAAGGATTGGCGGATTGGCGTCAAGAAGATAAAATAGCGGCCATGGGGGTTTTGAAAAATATGAGGGAATTGCTCTCCTATCCGTTTTCAGATCCTGAAAGCATACTTACCAAATATAAGAAGATAAAACGCGAGCTGATGGAGTCCCAAAGCCGCTATGATTCTAAAAAGATTGCGATTCTGGGAGGCTCGACCACTAAGGCGGTGCGAGACGCGCTGGAGCTGTTCCTTCTTGACGCGGGAATCCAGGCGGAATTCTATGAGTCGGAATACGGGCAGTACTGGCAGGACGGCATGTTTCCGAATGAAAGGCTGGAGTCTTTTAAACCCGACATAATCTACATACACACCTCAAACAGAAACATATCATATCCGAAGCTCAGCGATTCAGAGGCTTCAGTGAAAGAGCTGATGGAAAGCGAAGCGGAAAAGTTCGTAAATTTCTGGGATAGGCTTTTTAAAGCCTATTCTTGCCCTCTCATTCAAAGCAACTTTGAATTTCCATCATATAGGCTTATGGGCAATAGGGAAGCCAGCGACATCCATGGCAGCGTTAACTTCATCTCAAGGCTTAACATGAGATTCAATGAATACGCCCAGTCTCACCCAAATTTTTATATTAATGACATAAACTGGCTCTCGGCTGATTTCGGCCTTGAAAGATGGTCCGATCCCTTCTGCTGGCACAGCTACAAATACAGCCTTTCGCTGCAAGCGGTGCCGCGTCTGGCTCTAAATGTAGCGAACATCATAAAGTCTCTATTTGGGAAAAACAAAAAAGCTATATCAGTGGATCTGGACAATACCCTCTGGGGAGGCGTCGTAGGGGATGAAGGCCTTGAAGGGCTTGAGATCGGCAATGAAACTTCCGCAGGGCAGGCTTTTCGTGAATTCCAGAGCTATTTGAAGTCGCTGAAGGACATTGGCGCGGTGCTTTCGGTCAATTCTAAAAATGACATGGAAAACGCCCTTCTAGGGCTTGGACATCCTTCAAATGTCCTGCATGCCGATGATTTCGTCATCATCAAGGCGAATTGGGAGCCTAAAAGCGACAACCTCCAAAAAACAGCCCAAGAGCTTGAACTACTGCCTGAAAGCTTCGTTTTTATAGACGACAACCCCGCCGAACGGGCCATTGCAAGGGATCAGACAGACGCGGCGGTTCCTGATCTAACAAGAATAGAAAATTTCATAAGGGAGATAGACAAGCACGGCTATTTCGAACTCACTTCAATGACGGGGGAAGACTTGAAGAGAAGCGAGATGTACAAAGAAAATCTGCTCAGATCCAGTATGCGAAGTTCAGCGGGATCTTACAAAGAGTACTTGGCGTCCCTTGAAATGAGATCTGAAATAAAGCCGTTCGAGCCTATATATATTGCAAGGATTACCCAGCTTATCAATAAAAGCAATCAGTTCAACCTTACAAGCAGGAGGTATGCCCAGGCGGAGATTGAAGGCGTCGCATCCGATGAATCCTGCTTGACTCTCTGCGGATCCTTGGCTGACAAGTTCGGGGACAACGGAATAGTATCGGTTGCGATAGCGCGGATAGAAGGAGAAGAAGCCCATATAATCCTGTGGCTTATGAGTTGCCGTGTGCTTAAAAGGGACTTTGAGTTTGCCATGATGGATGAGTTTGTCCGGATTTGCGTCTCAAGAGGGCTTAAAAGGGCTATAGGCCTCTACTATCCGACGAGGAAGAATGCCATGGTCAAAGATTTCTACGGCGGCATGGGTTTTATTAAGGAGTCGGAAGACGAGAACGGCAATTCTACTTGGAGCTTGGATCTGTCCGGGTACAAGAAAAGAAATTCCGTCATTGTTGCAAGGAGGCCTTGAAATAGTTGGATTATATGCTGATTTTCATTGAGAGCTGCCTTCTTTTGAGCTTGATTATACAGCGAGCGCGATTGATATCTGCATTTCGCGCCATCCAATGGACAGTCAAGCTCCAAAAAAGGAGCATATGATGAAAATCGGTATATACATTCTGTTTCATATGCTGGCTTGGAAATGTAACTGCTTGTTTTTCCGGCTAATCAAGCCGCAAAACATGCGACTGCAAGTCAGCATGATGAAAGAAAAGAAACTGCAATAGAGCATATACTTATTTGCATAGGAAAGCTCCCATTTTGGAGCTTGACTCTGCAGCAAGCGCGATTGATATCGGCATTCGCGCCTTGAAAGCGGGTTGCAAAGATCCTAGGCAGATGCATTTGACTGCAAATCAGCATTAATGGCAATGGCTGGGCTTTGCTTTTCACTTGAGCGGGGCATGCGGCAAACTCTCATATATCGCTGGCGGAGGTGTACCTTTGGCGATAACATCAATAAGCTTCTTTGTGTTCCTTGCGGCGTCTCTAGCCGTTTATTTCATATGTCCAGGCAGGTTCCAATGGGTTGCGCTTCTTGTTGCAAGCCTGATTTTCTCCGCATTCGCGAGCGGAGCTCTTATTCTTCTCATCGCCCTCATGTCATTTGCAGCTTGGGGAGGGGCGCTGGTTGCCGACAGATTGGAAGGAAGCAGGAAAAGTATTGCATCCGGAGCGGTCGTCATCTTTGAAGCGGCAATACTTATCGCTTTGAAGGAAAACTCTTTTTTCGTATCAAACACAATGAAAGTCGCCTCATTGCTTTCCTTCAGCCTAAATATCACTATGCCTGACTGGGCGGCGCCGCTCGGGATTTCATACTACACTTTGATGCTTATAGGCTATACGCTTGATGTGAACTGGCTTGTTTCAAAGCCGGAGAAGAATTTTCTGAAATTTCTTCTCTTTTCATCATACTTCCCTCAAATGACGTCAGGTCCAATAACGAGATATAGAGAAATGGAAAATGAGCTGTTTTCTAAAAGGAACTTCTGCTATGAAGATTTTTGCCACGGGCTTCAAAGAATTGTCTGGGGCTTGTTCAAAAAGATGGCGATAGCGGACGGGCTGGCGCTGTATGTTTCCGGAGTATACGGCGAGTGGGAGGCTCATGAGACTCTCCTTGCCGCCGCCGCGGCATGCTATGCCCTGCAGCTGTACGCGGACTTCAGCGGCTGCATGGACATAGTCATAGGCGCTTCCCAGCTCTTTGGAGTAAAGCTTCCTGAGAACTTCAAAACCCCGTTCTTCGCCGCAAGCATTTCTGAGCTTTGGCAGAGATGGCATATGACACTTGGAAGCTGGCTCAAGGATTACATCATGCATCCATTTCTCAAGTCAGGATTTTGCACGAAGCTCAGAGATGCCTTAAAGAAGAGGCTTGGGAAGAAAGCGGCTCGGGAAGCGCCGACATACCTGGGGCTTTTTCTGCTTTGGTTTTCGATCGGCTTCTGGCACGGCGGATCTTGGAAATATATTTGCGGCTCCGGCTTGTTTTTCTTTGCCATAGTGGCTGGAGGAAGGTTGCTTGATCCCGTTTTTTCCCGCATTAAGAAGATTCTTCATATAAACGATAAAATGCTTGCATGGATCTTGTTCCAGAGGATAAGAACTTTTTGCCTATTTGCGATAAGCATCTCATTCGGCAGGGCGGCAAGCCTCTCAGACGGCTTCAGATTCTGGAAAACAGCTTTTTTGAACTTGAGCCGGCAAACTTTTTACAGCGAGGCGATTTCAGAATTCGGGCTGGAGGATAAAAGGCTGTTGGGAATCTTGGCTGGGCTTCTTGCAATTCTTGCAGTTTCAGCCGTCCAGCAAAAGGGAAGCATCAGAGGCATGTTGGATAAAAAGCCACTGGCTTTGAGATGGGCCGTTTTCATCTGCCTTTTCTTCGCGGTGATCATTTTCGGCTTCTATGGAATAGGATATGATAAGACCAGTTTTATATATGGCGATTTTTAAGTTTGAGATTGGGGGATTTCTGTGAAAAAGTACAAAAAATGCATCATGCTGCTTAACGCCGTTATCGCTATGGCGCTATGGATGCTTCTCGTTTTAGGCTGCAGATCTGAAGGAGCCGCCCCGGCTATCGCCGCTGGATCAGGAAGCGCCGCATCAGAAAAGCCAACTGCCGCGCCGACGCCGACAAGCACGCCTACGCCGACGAATTCGCCAACACCAACCATCACGCCAGAACCCACAAACACTCCAACAATTGAGCCAACCCCGACCATAACGCCTGCGCCTAAGAGAACAGCTGAACCGGAAAAAACCGCGCCGCCGCCTTCACCTACTCCAAAGCCTGCTCCAACGGCTGCGCCGGCTACTCCCAAACCCGCGCCCGCAGTTGCGCCGGCTACTGCCGCGCCAACGCCGACGAATGCTCCAAAACCGACGGCAACGCCGGTACCAGTGGTAGAAGTCATGCCTACTGATCCGCCGGCGCCTACAAATACGCCGGTACCGACGCCCACTCCCGTACCTGTGGAAACGCCGGAGCCAGTCAGTACTCCGGAGCCTCCCCCTGAACCCGTGAAAAAGGTGGGCAGCCTTCCCGGCACGCTTTCTTTCAGATACAATGGAGTAAATATTGGGCTTAACTCAAACGCGGCTGATATTATAGCCGCCCTGGGATCCCCCAATGATGTTTTCGAAGCTCCAAGCTGCGCTTTTGAAGGTGTGGATAAATTTCTTTATTACAATGGATTTGTAATAAATACATATCCGAAAAATGGCCAAGACAATGTGCTGTCAATAATCCTGAACGGAGCCCAGACCCCAGAAGGACTTGGAATTGGAATGAGCGTAGACGACATGGTGGCCATATACGGGGAGAATTATTACGGAAGCGCCGGAGCGTATGTCTACTCAGTGAAGAATGTAGAGCTGACAGTGCTGACGGAAGGCAGTTCCGTCGTCGAGATTTCCTACTACTACACCGCTGCGGCCAGCTAAAATAACCGCGCATGGGGAAACGCCTGCAGTTAAAAAGCCGTACGCCTTGAAAAGGCTGCGGCTTTGCTTTTATGGGGCATAAGCCAAAAAGCGCTGATCTGGAGAGGAATGCAGAATTCTGCCGACAACCCACCGTCTAATGCCTGCGAGCTGAAGCTCTGCGAGGCGGCTTCACAAGGCGCAAGGCGGAGGATATGCCGAGCGCCCTCAATGTCTTCCCCGACATAGTTGGGAGGCCATGCCTCCGCAGAACGCTCGATATGCTGGGTTTATTGTCGAACCGCGAAAAACTGTTGAGGCGGATCTCGGCGGAGTTGCTTCTGAATTCTCGCGGCAAATAGCGACGCTGGAGACGATTCCTGGCGTCGGCCCGACCTCCGCAGGAGAAAGCCGATGCGGGCGAATTCCCGGTTACGACGCAATTCCTCCCGCAGGCCGGCCTGCGCCCTGGCGACATGAAATCAGCGGCAAAAAATACTGCTGAAATTCGGCGGCGCCTGCATCAAAGGCATCATGCGCGGATGCGCCTGGGGCGTGATCCGCAAAAAGACACCCGCTTCTCAAAAACTGCTGGCAACTGCAGGCAAGGCGCGGCTCTCAAAAATCGCTGGCAGCCGACGTGTACAATATGGCGCCCATCATCTACTGCATGCCGGGGAACAATGCTGCCTACAGCGAATCATGCTGGGAAGAGGCAAAGGAAGTTGCAAGGAGTCCTGCAAGAGAAAGTTTATGCGAAGGCGGGCAGGCTTTGGTAAACTCTAATTCCAAACAGCTATCCCGCTGCATTGCAAGCAGCTTGTATTTTGCGGCATATTCCGCCCATCCTCGAGAAGGTTGCCCAAGCGCGCAACTCTTTGCCCAAAATCCGCCGAGGCAGATGGTCTACTGTGCTAGCCAGTTTTGCAGAAAAACACTATACCGCTTTTCATCAAATGTTACTTTTTTGGAGCTTGATTATCCATTGAGTGGTGCGATTGATATCGGCATTTTGCACTCGCTGTATAATCAAGCTCCCAAAAAGGTAATTTAGTACGAAAATACATTTTATGGACATTTGTCCATGACTCAAACACACAAATGGCTTAATATTTTCATCCTTAGTGGTGAAGCGAAGCTTCATAGGGGTTTATATGAAAAGCAGTATATCTACTGGCTTTTAGCAAGCGCCGGTATAAGTTATACGAAACTCAAGACATCAGCTGAGAGAACGGCTATTCTAACAGAAAGCGAGGGGCGCATTCCTCCCGACTAATGCCTGGCGGCATTTAGGCGGGAGTCTCCTGCGTCAAAATCTGGTGAATGAATTCAGTTTGGAAGACCTGCGTTTGATAAAGGAAAGAAATGAGATTTTCTCTTTCAGCGTACAGATTACTGCGGAAATGCAAAGAGCATTTGCTGATTTATCCGGAGATGAGAATCCTTTGCACATTGACAGGGAGTTTGCGAGGGAGAAAGGCTATCCGGATGTTTTGGCGTACGGCATGCTAACGGCCTCATTCTACTCCAGGCTCGTAGGCGTCTATCTTCCCGGAAGGCACAGCGTGTTTCAGGAGTGCAGCATCTCTTTCAACAAGCCCGTCTTCATAGGCGACAGCCTTTGCGTGAGCGGAAAAGTGGCGTGCACTCATGATGTTCTAAATCTGGCGGTTATAAAGGCGGAGATAAGAAACCAGAAAAACGAGAGGGTGTCCACAGCGAAGCTGACAGTTGGGGTGAGAGCGCCCGCCGTCGGCGCTATAGGCGGAGCATCGCTTGAATAGCTCCGAGCCAGAGACTCTCTGGCGCTGCGCATTAATGGATAATCGCATTTCATCATTGGCATAGCATCGTTTGCTGCTTTCAACAGCGCAGCGGAAAGGAGGGTGGGCAATTGCTAAGAGAGGAAAGAAAATGCCTCAAATTCTATGAATGAAAGATATTTCATCCTTGGAGCAAGTTCTGATATGGGGATGGCTTTTTTAGAGAGGCTTTGCCTGAACGGAGGCATAAGCGTCATAGCTCACGCAAGAGCCGGGGGAAGACAGTTTGAAGAGCTTATATCGCAAATGAATGGGATAGCTGGAGTTTCAGTCAAAGTTAAGAAAGCGGATCTGCTCTTTGAAGATGAAACGATGGATCTCATGTCATTTGTCAAGAGGGAGTTTTCCTTTCCGACCCATATAGCGCATTTTCCGGCTGATTCCTTCAACTACTCTAAAATGAGCAAGCTCAAATGGGAAAAGGTTCAGAAAGGGTTGGATATTCAGGTCAGATCTTTATTTTTTGCTTTTAAGGAGTTTCTGCCGCTAATGGCAAAGCAGGGGAGCGGAAAGGCTGCTGTTGTCCTTTCTTCAAGCATAATCGGCTTGCCTCCCAAGCACATGGCTGATTATGTGATTGCAAAGCATGCTCTGCTGGGACTTGTGAATAGCGCGGCTTCAGAGTGGGCTGGAAAGGTCGCCGTCAATGCCGTTTCTCCCGGCATGGTTAAAACAAAGTTCTGGGCTGGCGTTGATGAAAGGCTTTTGGAGATGGGCAGAGGCAAGGAAAACAGCATGAATGAGGTAATGGATGCGTTAGAGTTTCTTCTCTCGGAGAAATCTGACGGAATGAACGGCGTCAATTTGGAGCTTTAGTTAAATGAGAGCGAAACTTCTCGGAGTTTGAGTATGCTGATGGGAATCATCATGCGGCGTTTTTCAGGCATGGCTTTTAGTTAATCAGACCTAACAATCGGCGGGAGAATGAAAGTTAAAGCCGTGTAAATGACGTTCCAATAAAAGCAAGACTTTTATGCGTTGTAATCGGGCCGGCGCAAGGTGCGCAACCCTACGATGGCAGCGGCATATACGATAGCGGGCGAGCAGAAACGCCCGCTTTTTCTTATGAGCTGACGCCATGCCCTGATCGGGTAAACCCGCCTTAAAAGTTGCAGCCATGCCTGATTCTTTCTTATTGAGCTATTTAATCCTAAAATCTGGTTTCCGGTTCGCTTTACCGATGCCGGGGGAGGTTATCCCTCTGCGGGAGCGGTAGCGGGAGAGTCGTGATCTCTATGGTAATAAAAGAGCACTAAAAAAACCGACGCTCTGCGTTTTAGCGAGATGCGCCGATTCAGATTTCAGCTGTTTGCTTTATCATCCAGTTATACCTATTTGCAACAAGTGAAGCTATTTGGAGCTTGTCTGCAAATCAGTATAATGCTGCGAATATAAAGACCGAAATATAGCATCTCGATAAACATTGCCCTCTGGCAGATTCATCGCTGAAAATGCTTCTTGGATTTTATATACCGTGGTGCAGTGTTCCTCAATTACATCAAGCGGACGGATAACTCCATTGATATTCAGGGAATCTGAGTAATCATAGGATATGAAATGTATCGAAGCCGGCTGCGTTGGGAACTTAGGTATCATTTCCTTTCCGCCAAGCCGCTTCAACACTCGCTCAAAAATAGGATGAGGGCAGACAAAGTATAACCCTGCTCGACACAAATCCTCACGTTGCAGAACTGGACCTTTATAAATAAGTTGCGGGACAATCCGCTTGGATACGTTTTCCCAATTAAAGCCGACAGTATCAGAAACAATTGTTCGATGATTGACAAGTTCCTCTCTTGCAGTTCTGTAGTTTCCTGTTGTATCTATTGTCTGTATTTCAATTGCAGTGAATTCAACAAGCTCCCCCGAACCATCCAGCCTCGCTAAAACCCAGTCGACAAAATATGAGCCTGTACCTCCACGCTGCGGAAGCCTCAATTCTCCACCCCAGCCGTGGCCAAAGACGGCAACAGCGCCGTTTTCAACTTTGGATCTATCTACAGCGGCACGCCCCTCATATAACTTCAAGTCAAGACTAAATGCACGCTTTGCAATTCTTGATAGCACTTTATAGTTATCGGCATAAAGACGTATAGGACAACAGATGACGCTCGGTGAGTTTTCAGATTTTTGCTTTATAGCGCAAACTCCAGAAGCGATTCCGTCGCGGGAAATGATCTTAGAACAGCGACTGCCCAAAAAAGGGCAAACTTCATTTGAGGCAGTTTTCAGGGCATCTTCTGAATTATCCTCTGAACGATACCCAAAGAATTCAGTAATGTATCCCGCCATTATTAATCCTCCGTTAAAATTGACTTAATTGTCAGCCCCACAGCATGTGCCAGCAACGGAGGAACTGCGTTGCCAACTTGAGCAAATTGCTGAGACTGCGTTCCTGTAAATACAAAATGATCAGGGAATGACTGAATGCGCGCTGCTTCTCTAACAGTAAAAGACCTGTCTTGCTCATAATGAAAATACGCACCCCAGTGAGGGTCGCATTTTGTCAGAATTGTTGAAGCCAATCCGTTGGGATCAACTCGTCCGTATCGCTTAGTGTGGTCGGATTTTCTAGCGAATTTCATTCCTTCCGGAAGCAATTCATCGGGTATGTCAGTCCAGTTTCCACCAGGCTTGATATACTGAAGCCGCTTGATATTAATGTCGGCTAAGCGAGGAGCCTCATGGTTGATAACACCAAGTGAACCCTTTCTGACTCGCTTTTGAAAATCGCAAAACGGCTCATGGCAATAATACTCCTTAATCTTCTCTCCTTGCTCGCCGTTTTTCAGTGGAGGCAAATCGCCTATTGCTTCGTATACAGTCACAAATTTTGGATTAGATTCTGGCGAGGGAATTTTCAAAAGAGATTGCCCATTAAATGTTGCCATGAAGTTTGGCCTAATGGGCGCGCGATAAATTGGCTCTGGGAATATAGACGCAGGAACATTTCTGCCCCGCAATCCAATTATGATTGTCCGCCAACGCATTTGTGGAACTCCATAATAAGCCGCCCCCAAAATACGGACATCCGCGCCGTAACCTAATTCAGCCAAGGCATTTAGTATAGCATGGAGCGTCTCGCCGTCCTCGAAAGAAACCAAGCCTGGAACATTATGCACACAAAACGATTATGAGTAGAGAACGCATAAAAATAGAGAAACAAGCCGTTTTAGCCTGTTTCTCTGGACATAATTTTTAATACATTTGGTTAACCAAGCGAGTCGAGCCACTCAATTAACCGGTCGTCGTGTTCCCAGTTTGTGACTTGCGGTAATTCCAACCGTCCGGCTGCTTGCTCCAATACTTCGCGTTTCACCTCGTTTTCGGCTTTCGCGTAAACTTGCGTCGTAGTAATGTCTGCGTGTCCGAGATGATCTTTGATATAAATCGGATGGACGTTTGTTTGAACCATGTGCATTGCTTTTGTGTGGCGCAAAATATGCGGGGTAATTTTAAGCGGCATGTCAACGGAAGAATTGCTTGCCTGTCCGGCGTATTTTTGCACAATATAAGTGATTCCGGATCGTGTTAATTTTCTACGGTTATTGCCCCAAAACAGAGGCAAATCTCCGTGCAATCGCGGGTTTATCCGATTCTCAGCGAGATATTCTGTCAAAATAGCTACAGATTGTTTCATTAACGGAACTGTGCGTATTTTGTCGCCTTTTCCATGAAGGGTTATACAAGCCGGCGCTTCCAAGCGGACATCACGCACTTTCACATCGGTAAGCTCGCTGACCCGTGCGGCGGTATCGTAAAGAACTGTTAAAATAGCTAAATGTCGTCTGCCTTTACGCGTGTTTGTGTCGGGTTCCGCTAACAGTAACTGTAAATTTGACCCTGTAAGGTAAACAGCCGGTTTCTCCGGGGTTTCCATTGCCTTGATTTTAATAATTCTCTGGCAATGTTCAATATACTCCGGTTCTTCCACCATAACATAGTCAAAAAATGCGTGGATTGCTGACAAACGCTGGTTGTAGGTTGAGGTCGATATTTTTCGTTCCTGACGAAGCCAGATCAAATAATCTTCAATGAACCGCTTGTCGATTTGTTTGATGGTTATTTTGGCGATTTTAAGTTTCTTTTCATCACGGCAGTATTTCAACAACTGCTTGAATGTGTCACGATATGACTTGATTGTGTTTACACTCAGATTGCGTTGTACCGGAAGATGATGCGACAAATACCGTGTCAGCAATGTTCCAAAATCAGATTGCTTCATATCGCACCCCCGGTTCCGGAATTAAAGCTCCGAACTTGTCTTCCAACCGCGAAACAATTTCTGGATACATTTGAGAAGTCAGTTGTAAATATTTTTGTGTGCCTTTAATCCCTGAATGCCCTAAATATCGCGATAGAACCGGTAGCGCCGCCATCAAGTCTACACCCGACAACGCCCAGTTGTTGAGACAATGAACGGCAAACGTATGTCTCATATCGTGCGGACGGGGGCCTATTCCGCGACCACCGCAGGGTATTCCCGCACGATACAGAACATCGCGGAAGAATACATGAACCATCTGGTCTGCATATTTGCTACCGGTTTTTGGGCTGCGAAAAATATAGTCATCGCCGCTATTCGGCGGAACTTTGTCGAGATAATCTTTCAATGAAACAGCGACTTCATCCGAAAACGGAACGAGCCTGTTTTTGTGAAATTTTGTGTCCAGCACGATGAGGATATTCTCGTCCATGTTAACATTCTTCAGTTTGAGATTCAAAACTTCTGAGACTCGAAGCCCGCAGTTAACCAAAATTCTGAATATTACCGGAATTTGCAAGTGTCTGTCCGGGCTTTGACTCTTAAACGGCGTGGCGTCAGCGGCAGATATTATGCGGTTTATCTCATCATCTGAAAAAATACGCGCTCTGAAATTACGTTTTTCCTTTGGCAATGACTTTGGCGGAATTTTGTATGCCTTGAAGCCTTTTCGTATGGCAAAATCCAAGAAACAGTTGACCGCCGAAACCTCACGTAAAACAGCGTTGTCGCCCTGATTGAGTCTGCGTTTTGTGTTTTCAAGCACATATTCCTTCGTAAACTCCAGTTCGCTGTCTTCAGGAAAATTTTGCAGAAACCGGCGTACCGCTCCGTTTGTTGTTTTTCCGACATAACCCAATGCGTTTCGTTCAGCCACAAAATCGTCAAAAAGCTTGGTGACGGTATATTTTTCAACCATTTTGCACCGCCTCTCCGCAATAAGACAACGAACATTCTCGCAAAGACGGCACATCTGTCTTTGTGTAAGCGAGCGTGGTTACAGGGTTATCGTGTCCGAGTGCGTTTTGAATTATTGTAAGCGGCGTTCGGCTTGAAAGCAGATAACTCGCAAGAGTATGACGCAAAGAATGCATCGCCTTACGTTCCTTAACTTCAAGACCGGCACGACTCATATATTTTTTGAGTTGGCAGGACGGTCCGCTTGACGACTTAAATTCTCCATACGGCGCAATGTGCTGCACAAAAATGTTTTTGCTTTCTGTTTCTATCCTGCCATTTTTGAGGTAGTCAACAAGCGCGTCCATAACCACCGGAAGAATCGGTAAAACATTTACTTTTCCGGTTTTCTGCTGAGTGTATGTGATAAGTTTACGATGCCAATCACAGTTTTCAAACTTTAGGTTACAAATGTCCCCCACACGCATACCGAGCATAGTCGCAAGTAAAATCATCGCGTAATCGCGCTTGCCGACTCCGCCGGTGCGGTCGATGGATGACAGTAACGTTTGAAGTTCCTCAGTTGTCCATGTTTCCGGGATGCTTTCCTCGGCATACAACTTTGGTTTCGGAACAGCGGGGGACAAATCGGTTGAAAGGATTCCGATCTCGTACAGATGCTGTAAAAAACATCGTAGCGCACTGACATAAATATTGATTGTAACGCGGGAAAGACCTGCCAAAGTTACCATGAAATCTGATATATCCGCCGACGTTAATTCCTCTATAGGAACGCCTCTGCCATGTAGGAAAACGAAGAACTCTCGCAATTTCAGTCTTTTGACCTTGCGTGTTCCGGCTGAATTACCGTCTCTTTTGCATTTTTCCATATAGTTTTCCAGCATTTCATCATAAACGCTGGGCATTCTGTAATCCCGGTGGTGGTTTCGTCTCGCGTAACCGAACTGATAAACGTCGTCCAAAAGCCTTAATGTGCAACGCGCATCAAGTTGTTTTTGGGTTAATTCCCGTTTTAAGTCCGTAACGTCCACATCGAATTGTGCCAGCAAATAGTTTATTGCGATATGTTCGTCGTATATCGCGATATTATTCGTCTCACAATATGCAGAAAACTCGCGAAATCCTTTGCAATATTTGCTGTGTGCCGAATCCGCAAACTGCAACCGATAAAGATCTATCAACCCCTTGTCGATTAAATCCGTAATTGTAATACCTGTGAGTTTAGCCATAATCTACCTCCATTCATAAAGAAGTGTTGACAGATTATGCACAGTTTATACACCAGAAATACGAGAAATTAAGCGCTGCCGAAAAAATATGCGCATAATTACTTACAGCTCATAACGTGCCTTATGCGTTGAAGTGCATAAGGAACATTTTCAATCACCACTGCCCTTGGTGCAAAAGCGTCCACAAATCTAAGGTATTCCTTAAACAGATGGTTGCGATCGTCAAGCATAGTCCTAACCGGGGCGTTGATTGAAAACCCCTGGCATGGAGGGCCTCCGGCGATGAGATCGAGCTCTTCGCGCTCAATATGCAATTCTTTTCGCATCTGCTTTGGATCGATTGCTTTTATATCTGAGATCTTAACTTTCGTGGACGAATGGTTTTTCTTGTATGTTTGGGCGTACTCCGGAATGATTTCATTCGCAAACAACCCACGGAAGCCTGCTTCTGCCAAACCTTCGGACAAACCGCCCGCGCCGGCAAATAGATCCACGAACTTCAAGTCTTTGTTTGACATCAGCTGCTCCTTTCTCTGGACTTACCGAGGTTATACCGACGTGCAGTCAAAGCGCCGATTTTGGAGATTGATTATCCATTGAAGAGTTGTGCATTCAATCTCCAAAATCGGTATATGTATATGCTTCAGTATATTTAGGATGTCGTTTAATCAACGCTTACGAATCTGAATTCACTGTAGCACAAGATATAGCGCTTTGCAACAGATAAATCCTAATTACACACTAAGGTGTGTACATCTTGCCTCAAACTGGAAGAATTAATCGCGGATAAAATACCGCAAACACCAATACGCGACTCCATGCATTTGCTTGGCAGCGCATATTCTGGCAACAAACGCAAAGAGGCTATGCAAGATAACATTGCATAGCCCATTACTTCGTAAATGAATCGCCATTGAATCAAGAAAGAATTATTAGACTATCCCTACACTCTATTGCGCCGCTTCCAAACAAAGCCTATCCTGCACTTAAATCGCTCTTGCAACCTCAGCCGCCTCCGCAATGGCGTTCAATGCTCTTCTGGCTTTCACCGCGTCACCCAAAACGAAGAAGGGAATGCCCAACTCTTTCGCGGCATTCTCAATCCCGCTGTAATCCCTCGAAGCTGCGCTTATGGCGATGACGGCATTCTTGCATGGAAGCGACGTGATTTCCCCGCCCTTTTCAAGAAGAACCTCTCCGTCCCTGATCTCTTTGCACTTGGCGCCTGTGACAGTCTCTATTCCAGCCATGGCCATGCTTTCTAGCACCGAGACCCTGCGAAGCATTCCGAGATCTTTTCCGACAGCATCCAGCATCTCCACAACAGTAACCTTCCCCGAGCCTTTCTCAGCCAGGAATTCAGCCACTTCGAGACCCACTAGCCCGCCGCCTATGACAGCCGTGTCTCCTTCCGGAAGCTTCTTTCCCTCAAGCACATCATCATACATGAAAACCGAGGGAAGATTGAGGCCTGGAAAGCTTGGCTTGATGGGCTGCGCGCCTGTGGCTATGATTATAGCGTCTGGACAGGCGCCAAGAATGGCTTCCCTTGTAACCTTGGAGTTCAACCTGATGTCAATTCCCAAGGATTTTGCCTGATATCCCCTGGAAATGGCGGCTTCACGCATCTCCCACTTCCTGGGGGCGATGCCAGCCAGAAGGAACTGCCCGCCCAATTGGCTGGACTCTTCGAAAAGGATTGGCTCATGGCCCCTTAGCTTCAGGGCGATTGCGGCCTCCAATCCAGCCATGCCTCCGCCAGCGACAAGAACCCTTTTGGGGGAAGCAGCCGCTTTGAGGGTGTATGCCTCTTCCCTTCCCACAGCTGGGTTCCTGAGGCAGGTTATTTTTTTTGTTTGGGGGTTCACAATTCCATCATAGCAACCCTGGTTGCAGCCTATGCAACGCACAATGGAGCCGTCATCTCCTGCAAGCGCCTTGTTGCAGAATTCGGGATCCGCTATCTGGCCCCTGCCAATGACAACAAGATCCGCCTTTCCTGCAGCCAGGATCTCCTCCGCTTGGTCTGGGGAATTGATTCTGCCCACGCCTATTGTAGGCATTCCTGTCTCGCTCTTTATCCTTGCGGCGTTTTCTATGTTGAAGCCCCTGGGAAGGTCTATTGGGGGAACTTCCAGCTTCATGTCGAAATTGCCCGCTCCTATCGGAAACTTGTTGCCCCTGGACACATCCAGGACATCAACTCCCGCATTGCGTGCCATCTTGCAGAACTCCACTATATCTTCAATGGTCAGGCCGTTCTCCACATAGTCGTCCTTGGACACTGTGCGCATTAGCAAAGGCATGTCCGCAGGGATGCTCGCCCTTATGGAAGATATGCACTCAAGCAGGTACCGGGCGCGGTTCTCCAAGGATCCCCCATATTCGTCAGTTCTCTGGTTCATAGCCCTGCTAAGGAAGCTGTGCGGCGAATACCCATGCCCAGCATGGAACTCCACGCAGTCAAAGCCTGACTCCACAGCCCTTCTTGCGGCTATGCCATAGCTTTCAACAACCTCATGGATCACTTCTTTGGAAACGCCAGCGAATGGCATTCCCTATGCGTTGATGTCGCTGGGGATGACGCATAGGGAGTTCGGATCAGCTAAACCAGCTGACGGTCCGCCCTGCCATAGCTGAAGGCAAGCCTTGCCTCCAGCGCAGTGAATGGCCTTGGTCAGCTCCTTGAATCCAGGAATGAATTCATCATCCCATATCTGAAGCAGCAGATCCCTGGGCGCAGATGGGCCGTGAACAGAGCAGGCCTCGGTTATGTTCAAGCCGCATCCGCCTTTGACCCTTGCAACATGGTAGTCTATCAAAACTTTGGTGACATGCCCCATGTCCGTGAAGCCTGTTCCCATGGCCGGAAACACAATCCTGTTTTTGAGCTCCAAGCCGTTCAGCTTTATCGGCTCAAACAAATGCGGGTATTTCATAAGCGCAAACCTCCCATGCGGAAATAATTGCATATGCCAACCCCTGTGGCTAGAACTTGGCGAACTGCCTAGCTTGATTATAGACGTTTTTAGCGTTCATGGCTTTATGCGAAAGGCAAAAATTGAAGGATTGATATTGTATGATCGCACAAATGAAAAGGGCGGTTTTGGCGCAATGGGATGCATAATCGCCAAATGTATGAAATGCAGAAGCAATCCAAACTTGCAGGCTATGCGGAATTATAGTAAAATAAATGGAGACGGATCTGTTGATGGGATTTTTTGCATAGAGTTGCATCCAATCAGCAAAACGGAGTTAAAGCTGAAACAGGGGGTTCTGCCATGGGGATTTCCTTTGCCAGTGTGATGGAGTGCATACCTGAAAGAGCTGTCCTGAGAGCGGTTTTAAAAGAGAACTTCATGTATTCAGGAGTAAAGCTCATTTACGCCGGCCACGCAGATTGCCCTGAAGGAAGCATCTGCGTGGGGAGATCCGCAAACCTGCCTCCTGCCCACATCAAAGGCAAAAATGTCGGGCTTGTTGTTGTAAACGACAGCGGCGCGGATTACGAGGGCATTGAGCGTCTGGAGCTAGATGAATCGGTTGATCTCTTCTCCTTGTACGATGAGCTTAAGGAGCTTTGGTGCTGCTGCAAAATAGGGGGGCTGGTTGAGGCGTTTCACGGCATTTCCCCAGGCATGGGCCTAAGCGCAATCGTGTCCCATGCGTCTGGTCTCTTGGGGAATCCCGTAATAGTGGTTAACTCCAAGTACCAGTTGATTGGTTCCTGTTGCATGGAGCCGATTGACGAGCCGGATATCGCTTTCATGCTTGAAAACGGCTGGATATCTCCGATAGAGCTAAACGAGTTGCTTGACAGCGAGCTTGCTCGGAGAATTTCAGAGAGCCAAATGCCGGTCATTGTTGAGCCTGGGCAACGACGATACAGAAAACGCCTGCTTGGAATGATCCGCAAGTCGGGAAAGCCGCAAGCTGTGCTGATGGTATTGGAGTTTAACCGGCCTTTATCTCCTTCTGATCGCAGCATCGTCAATTCAGCTTGTGAAATGATAGCGCAGGTTCTGGAAAAAAGCAGTTCTGCCTGCCAAGCCCCAAGCTTTATCCAAAACCATGAAAGCCGGCTGATTTCTTTGCTGGAAAAGGGCGAGGCGGAAGACCCTTATTGGATTCCTGGATTTCTTTCATACATGCGCTGGAATGGCGGAATTAATCTGAGGGTGTGCACAATCATTAATGCTTCTGGTTTTTACGAGAACCCAGAGACAAGCCAGATCCGCTCATCCTTGCTCAAGTCTTTCAATTGCTGCCTTTTCCTCTATGAAAGAAGCCTTGTAATGATTACACCTGAAGAAACAGAGCTTGCTCAATTCGCGCACCGGCATGGCTTGGCCGCTGGCGTGAGCAACCGATTCACCGACTTGCGCGCTCTAAAGCCCCATTACCTTCAAGCGCAAAGCGCATTGCGCATTGGCATGCTGCTCAATGGACTTCAAGAAGTTCACAGGTATTCGCATTGCTGGGCCTATGATCTAGCCCAAAGGGCAAAGCTGCCCCTTGAAAACATGGATGAGGGCGCCCTTGCCCTGCTTGAGGCGCACGATCTCAGGTACGGAACGGATTATATAAGAACACTGCAGGCTTTCTTGAGTTGCGCATGCAACAAGACACGTGTTGCGCAAGAGCTTTTTGTGCACAGGAACACCGTTTTGTACGGGCTTGCAAAGATCGAGGCGATCATTGGCGCAGATCTCAATGATGGCAATGAATGCCTCATGCTGCACTTCGCCCTCAAAGCGAGAGAACTTCTTCGGCTTGGGGAATTGGGGCATCCCCTTGCAGAAGCGGATGGCTAATCTCCTCTGAGCTTGCCTATCTCCCTCTGCGGCAACCATTCAATGCACCCTTTAAGCCAGATCCCATCCAAAGCCAAATGGGCAAAGCTGCGCCAATAAACCCATGTTGCATGCAAGCAAGCCAAACTGAGCAAAGCCTTCCGCCTGTGGCGGAAGGCTTTGCTGGATTTTAAACGGAATTGGCGCTATCAATATCGCTTTATCCTATCATGACGAAAGCTGACTTTGAGCATCCATTGGAGCGCTGTTGCGAACATCTGGCGAATGAGTCTCGTTCAATGGGATTCAAACATCATTGCAATTTGAAAACAGAGTTCGTGAAGTGAGAGCAACTTTGCAATAGACGATGGCGCCTTTTCAATTGATTTTTCCCCTCGCCCACTTTCCTAATATTGGAATACACGAGTTCTGGATAGAGGGGAAGTTCACTTTAAACAATACTTGGCATGGTGCAACCAATAGTGTATTGGAAATGCAATTGTGTTTTGCTTTAGCGCTAGAGCGCCGCGTGATCGAACGCACAGAACAAGCCTGCAACCGCGAAAAGTACAGCGGGCAGAAAAAGATTTAACTGCGAGGCATGAGGCCGCCAGAAAGGAGATAAGCTTTTTTACGGGACTCAATGTGCGGAACGCCCTTGATAAAAATAATGCCTTCCGTAAAGCCTGCCACACTGAAATTACGCTCTGCGAAGCAGCGGGCAAATGCCTGAAAGAACGCTTCAACAGACGAGCCAAAGCCCAGTTGCAAGGGTGGAATATCGAGCTCAGGGAGTTGCTTCAGGAGAAGAAAACGCTCGGCAGGCACATGGCTGCCTTAAAGACGAAATCTGCAAGGCGGAAATCAGCAGGAAGTGCGCCAAGGAGCTGGAGGTGCGGCAGATTGCGCCCAAATGGACGCAGCATTTGACCGATGAGAAAACGGCGGGAGCGACAAACTCCCGTAGCTGACTTGGGGGCTGCGGGAGATGAAACGCTGGAATGCGATGCGGATTATCCGGACGACATTCCGCATGAACCGGGGCAACCTGCATCCATCGAACAGTCAAGGGCGGGGCGGCTCTCGCCGTTCCGCCTTCGTTTTCATCAAAGTTCCCTGCCCGTGCGCAGAATCTCCTTTACGAAAGGGTTGTCGTTTTCGAGTTCAGAAGTCGGCATAGCGTGGGGTTCGATGTCCACGCCGCGATATTTGCGCGCCGTGCTGCAGAGCCGCGACAAAATATCAAAGAATGGCTTGTTTTCAAAATCACGCGAGAAAAAACACAGGTCTATGTCGCTGTCGTCTGTGGGGGGGTTCCTTTGGCATAGGAGCCGAATAAATAAGCGCGGTCAATCCGCATGGCGCTTTTCACGTCTGCCACATAGCCGCTCACGACTTGATTTATGGTTTGAGCATCAAGAGCCACGTGAATTCCTCCTTTGCCTGTACCAACACGGATTTCGCTCTTTGCTCCTCCACGCTGGCGCCGGCTTTCCGCTTAAAGTCAGTATACAGTACATTGATATAGAAAGAGCGCAAATCACATAAAAATCGTATCGCTTCTCTGGCACAGGCTCGGACAGTTTGTTCTCAAATTCATGAATGAGATAGTTTATTGTGAGTCATGGGAATTTAGTCGCTAACATGTAGCTTTTATAGCCCTTTGACTAATTTTCCATTTCTTGCTGGTTCATGATACCACATAGAGCCAGCGTCCGCTCGCAAACATCGCGTCTGCGCTACAGAAATTGTATTCTGCTAAGTTCAACCTATATTCGTATTTCTCTTGTTTGTCCACTATCCATTTTCACCCTTGCCGCATTTTCTTGATGATGCCATTTAACGCGCACATGCGGATTATTCAATGAAAATCGCTCGCATAGCAATCATTTCCCCAGTTCTTCGAACGCCTGAATATGTTTCCCATAATTCGAGCGGCTTCAGCTCCTTCATTTCGATGGGGCTTTTTGTGTTGCTCCGCCTTTTCTCATTTTCCAGCCCGCTGGTTTTTTCCTTGAAAGGCGGAAGGGCGGGCAGTACCATGCGGGGGGTAGCGCACCGCAAAATAGTACCATGCAGAAGGCGGCGCACCGCGAAGCAGCGCCATGCATGGGGTATGCAACCATCAAAAAATCCCGAAGTTCCGGACTTCTTCGGGGATGAAAATCTCCAAGGATCTTTAAGGTGTCCCAGGCGGAGCTACGCCGCCGCCCCGCCGCCCTCATCGTCTCATTCCATTCAATTGGCATAAGCCTGTATGGGACAAGAGGACGGCTTTAAGGATCAGCGCGATGGAGCAGGGCCGAACGGCAAGGGCAGCCTATATAGGCCGCAGGGCTTCGCCGCGCGCATGCTTGCGGGAGGCTGTTTTCACGGATGCTCCGCCTCGGATTGCCGGAGCCTGGGCTCATGGCATGGCTGGAATGCCGGAGACGTCCTTTGAGCGAACAGCTTTCAGTTTTTTGGGAAAACGGAAGCGTCTCGATCCTCTTGCGCAGGTTTCAGCTGAGGCGCAAGGCGCTTCGCCAGCCCTATGGGGGGCCATACGCCTTAATTCGCTTAAAGTTACGGCTATTGATGGCATTTCAGCGTTGAAAGTAGGCTTTGCCAGGCTACGGGCGGCAACTTCCGATAAGGGCGTTTATCACAAGATGGGTTGAAGCGAAAACGCCGCTGGATCAACCTGGAAGACAGTCAAATGCAAGCATCGATTCAAAGATTTTTAAATTCCTTATATTGCAGTCATTGCAACGAAGGAGGCTGAAAAGTGAAGTCAGTTGCAAGAAGAGCCAAGGCGATGCTGTCGCTGGCGCTTTCGCTCTCTATTATGCTTTCCTCGATCTCTTCAAGCTTTGGAGAGGAAAAAGGAGAACCTGGGAGCATGGCGGGCGAGGCTGCGGCGGCCGAGCCCCGGCAAGGCCAAGGGGAAGCCTCCGGCGCGGGAATGGATGGGGAGGAGGGCGAGGCGGGCGGCCGGAAGCCGTTGGATGGGAGCGGCGCAAGCCGGCGGTTCGAGCTGTCCTACAACACATGGGAGCTGGACGCCCTCTACAATTGGGCCAAGGAGAGCAACCGAACATTCCGCCCGGAGGATTTGCTCCGCCTCCCATATGAGGCTGAAGAGGCCAAGGCCGCGTTCTACGCTAAATACGGCGGCGGCCAATGGCTTTTGCTTGACGTTTTCCCTTCCAATCCCGATTCCCAGCTTTCCGGGGAATTCCAGAGCGCTTTGCCGGGCCCCGGGGATTCAGCCGCGTATTTGACGGCCAATTCATCGACCGGGGAGTACAGCCTGATCGCAATCTGCAGGAACGGCCAGTCATTCGCCGTTCATATTGAATCGCACCCTGCCGGCGAGCTGATAGGGGTCTCGGTTGTAGAAATCGAAGAGAACCCCCTGTTCGCCGCCGGAAAATCCGCGCCGGCCGAATCGGCGCCCGCCGAAGGCGCGGAAGAGCCTTCAGAGGCGGAGGAATCAGCGCGGAGCGAAGATCCGGCGCCTCAGCCCCAGGAAGAAGAGCCGGCTCCTGAATCTGCCGAGGAGCCCTCGATCTCCCCGCCTCAAGAGCCTGCGGAAGAAGAGCCGCCTGAAGGATTGCCGGAAGCGCAGGAGGATTTAGAGAAAGAGCTTGAATCTGAAGAGCCGGAGCCGATCTCATCCGATGAGCTTCCTTTGATTCCGGAAGAAGGCCTGATGCCTCCGCCCTCCGCTGAAGCGGCTCCGGGCGGAGAGGCGGCGCAAGAAGAAGCTCCGCCGGCTTCAGAGCCTGAAGAGTCAACGCAGCCGCAAGCGGAATACTCGGAAGCGCCATTTTCAGCGGACGAACCGCCGCCGGAAGCCGCGCCCGCGCTTGAACCTGAAACCGGCGAAAGCTCCGTGATGGATGAAGCTGCCCGGCCTTCCTCGGAAGCGGCTGCCGATCCTCTTCCTCCGCAACAGCCCGAACCCTCTGAAAGCGGCGGCCCTTTGGACGCTCTGATATCCGCCGCGTTGAGTCTCCTCAGCGTGAACGCTTACGGCGCTGAGCTGGAAGACCTCGCCGCGTCGCCTTCAGCGCTGGACGCGACGGACTCCGGCGGCGGAGAGCCGGCGGGCCTCGCTTTGGATGAAGCGGCTGAGCCCATCCTGGAAGCGGCCCCCTATGAGCCTATGCAAGGAAGCTTCGTGGATTTCGAGCTGGATGGGGCGGCCTCCATCGCCGCCATTGTGATCTCTGAGGGGAGATTGCTCAGGGCGGCGTCTGAAACCCGGCCGACGCCAACGAATCCGTCGTCCTTTGCCGACGATATCGTTTATTTCCCCGTGAGCTTCTACGACTATGAAGGGACCATGTCTGCGGGGGGGTATCCAAAAGCTGACTCTCAAGGCCGCTATGGGCGGGATGTATTTCCTTACAGCATGGGCTACTACAATTTCAATACTCCTGAAGGCTATGCCGTCTACAATCCTGCAAGCGGAAAATATGAGTACAGAGGGAATCCCTTGAGCAGCTACTTCCTCTTCAACTCGCTGAACATGCCTCGATTCCCTGACATGATAAATCAAAGCCCCAGCAATACCTCGCCAGAAAATGTTTTGGCAAAGCAAAACGTGGATTTCAAGCTTGAAAATGATGCAGTCCACTATGGAGACGGAATCACGCTGGGGATAGCGAAGGAGACGCTGGACTCAAATGGATTCCAGCTCAACTTCCGCACAATGAACAATTTGAAGCTGTTTCCGGCGATAGGCAATTCAACCGCCTCGGAAGTGTTCATCTACGGCGCGGACAACAGCGAGCATGCATTAGGAGCGCAAAGCGATGACGGCGTGCAATCCACAACGCCGGCTCTTGGCCAAAGCATGATCACAGCGTATCCGGACTACCAGTTCCCCTTCCTTTTTGATAATGACGGGTATTATACATTCGACAGCGACGTAAATCACGTCCATTTGGATAAAGCGCCTGCCGCCGAGAAAAAACTGGCGTTGCATGCAGGCAGCCAATTGGCTCCCGCCGCAAACCTGAAAGGCTTCTTCCCTCTGAATACGGCGGATGGAGTTGCTGACGCGAACAACCTCAACTATAATTTCGGCATGAAAATGGAAAGGGAGTTCATGCTGCCGCAAAAGGATGCTGGCGGCAACTATCCTGTCGGCCAAGTGACAAAGCCGAACAACTCAAAAGAAGACATGATATTCGAATTCTCCGGCGATGACGACTTATGGGTGTATATAGACGGGAAGCTGGCTCTGGATCTAGGCGGAACCCACAGGAAGGCGTACGGCAAGATCAACTTTACTACGGGCGACATTAGCATTGGGTATGAAGTCGCGGCTGCGGACGAGGGGCAAGCTAAAGCTGACGTAGCGGCTATTTATCAGATTAATGATTGCGACGACGGTACTGCCACAACAAATCCTTCTGCTCTTGGAGGCATGACTGCGACTGATAAAGGCGACGGCAAATATCTTGTCACCTACACTGTCGGATACTTGTATTCCCAAGCGGAATTCACAGCAAGCGGGCGCACTGGAGAACCCGGGATGATGGGCTATTTAAATATCGACACCGATCCCAACGCCGTACATAAGTTCAGCCTGTTCTACGTTGAAAGAAGCCCGTATGAATCCAACTGCGCCATGAGGTTCAACATCCCGATGAGCTTGTTTCTCATCAAGGAGGCCTATGGATTCGATGATGAGGATGCATTCTCATTTGAGGTGACGGTGCGCGAAAAGATCAATCACAACAACTCCATCACCATAACGCCTCAGCCCGATATAACTAGCGGCGCCCTAAAGCGGCTGGACATACCCTCGAATGAATATCCCGTAGGCACCGTTCTGGAGGTGCAGGTGAAGGAAATAGGCATTACTCCGGAGCCTGAAACTGATTTTAAATACATTACTGAATTTCGAAGCACCCACTCAGCCGAGACTTCAAGAACACTGTCAACTTCTGAAGACTTTCCAGAATCGCCCTGGTATGAATTCACATATGGGCAGACAGGCGTTATATTATGCTTGAACTATAAAGTGGAGCCGCTGACGATCAAGAAATTTGAATATGAGCGGCCTAGTTCCGCCATTCCGAACGTCACCTTCGAGTTATATAAAGACGAGGTGAAATTTGGGGGGGATATTACAACCAATGCTGATGGGGAGATTGCCCTTAACGATGATCTCATTCTTGAACCGAACACAGTATACACCCTCAGGGAGAAGCGAAATTCATACACAAAGCAGTACGAGCCCCTTTCCGACATAACCTTCAAGACTACCGGCGGCTTGAGCCCGAAGATTGAATACGTCGAGCAAAATGGCGAGAAACTGGCGTATTCAGCTGATGACTATGACACTCTTAATGAGATCAATGAGGAAGGGGATTTATTATTCTCCTACGCTACAGTAAACGGGGAGAACATACATATTTATGACAAGAAAATCAAAGGCGGCATAACCGTTGAGAAGATTGTAGACGGCTATGAAGCCGGCGATCATCCGAAGGGAGATCCCATCTTCCTCTTCAAAATCGAGAAGAAGGCAGCATTAGATGGCCAAGTGATCACCTCTTGGGTTGAATCCATCCAATTTGATTCAAGCTATGCAAACGAAACTAAAACTGCGGTATTCGACAGCCTGGAGCCTGGTTTTTACTATACCGTATCAGAGCTTAACTCCATGAGGTATGACTTGCAGGGAGTCGCTGTCTCTGGAGATGGATATTCAGATGAGGACGATGAAGCGTCGACAGCGACGATTCTCTTGGGGCGGCTAGTTGGCGATGAATACGTCCCAGCTTCACTGAACAGCGCCAAGGTTACATTCACAAACATAAAGAATTACGATGAATATTTAAGCGATGCGGTCGCCGCAGTCAACAGATTGCATATAGCCAATGACATTGAGCCTGAAGCGCCCAAGGTTGTGACTGTGAACTTCTTGGACGCGAACGACGGCAACGCCAAAAAAGCTTCCATAAGCGCCATAGCGGGAGACCGCGTCGTCGTTCCTGGCGGCATCGGCCAGATGATGGATAGGCCAGTCCTGGCGGTAGGAACACCTTCGGCGGAAGGAGAAGTCTACCGCCCGCTTGAACCAATAGAGATATCCGGCGACGGCCCGGTAAGCATCTACTACAACAGGCCGAAGGATTCAGGCTCCGGCGAGGGCGGCGGCGGAAGCTCGCTAGATGAAGTCATCGCCGTATACATCTACGACGCGGTCAAGCAAGTCGGCTCCACGCTGGAAATGGCCGGACATGTAGAGTATGTCAGGCCCGGCGAGGCCATTACGCTTCCAGCAGGCGCAGTGAATCCGAAGCTGCTGCCCGCAGGCGCCCCCAAGCCAGCCATGATGGAGCCGGGCGCGGATTTGCAGGGCACTGTGCAGATGGTCGATGGAAACGGCGACAATACTGTTGATTATGATGAATATCTTGCGGGTTCCTCGAATATCGAAAATACGATAATTTACCAAGACCTTTTAGCTGAGCCTAAGTCCGACAGCAGGATAATAATTTATAGATCGCCTCCTCCTGAACAAATTACGGTGCATGTCTACAGGATTGTTGAGCAGCTTACGGGAAGCGGCTTGGATAATCAAGTGCGAAATGATGGGTCTCTGGATAATCAAATTCGCCTTGTCCGCGAAGATTTCATATTGAACGAGTATGCAGGATTTACGCTGCCTAATGCAGAAATGACGTTTGTGACTCCGAAGAACGCGACTTTGCTGTGGCTAGATGAAGACGGAGTTGGTTTTGGCTCTAATTATGTAGCCGATTCAATGGGTGGATGGCTTGAGATGCAGGTTGGTTCTAACAAACCAACAATTTTCGATTTTTATGCCAGAAATTACTATGGAGGACTTCAAAGCGAAATTTCAGGATCTGTTTCTATGTCGTATTGGGAGCTTGCAGGATACGCCAACAGCAATGATGAAATTATAATGTTTACAAAAAACCTTACATTTCAGGCTGTAAATTTCAACAAAACGAATACAGTGCAAGGCAATGGTGAAAACGGCGGCAATGCCAATGATGTGAATTTGCTGAGGGAGAACATAACCCTGACGCGCTACTGCGATGACAGCATTAGCTTTTACCGCGCCGGCACTAACTTATGGGGTATATATTTACTTCATGAGAGTGACAGGGCAACAATGGAATCCCGAAATTTTGACGGCGGAGGCTGGAGCGGCAATAATAATTGGATTTGGTATAAGGGCGGAGGTTTATCTACGGATTCGTTTCATGCTTGGATGATAGAATGGTACTCAGGAAACTTCGACTATGAGCCGTATTCTACTTCAATAATTACCGTGCCTGTTGATCATAGCAATCCTCCATTTATAATCAATCGTTATATTGAATAGAGTTCTAATATCTCATGCATCCAATGATTAGAGCTTCCTAGCTACGTTTAGATTCGTTTCAAGTAAAGCATGCAGCATTGGCAAAGCCGCTCATGAAGCCAGAGCGATGAAGATTTTGGATGAGGGTAGGCTCATGTCGGCTGAATCTATTGGCGCCAACAGCGGCATTGATGGTGTTGCGCGGCTCAATCGCGCATTCATGCATAGAGAAGTGACGCATTGATTGTCCATTATCCTTGAGCATTTGAGACTGGAAGAAAATGAACCAATATATGGGGATTGGAAGCGGCGGATATCCAGGCTTCGACATAGGCTTCAGCTTTTTCATCCGCAATTTCCCTTAACGACTAGCCCTGCGGCTCATCAACGGCATCCAATCCCCATTTAGAAACAGCGCAATGCGAATCAGCAAGGGGGCGATTGCAGAAAGGAGGGCGAATGGAGTAAAGTGAATAAAAGAGCGTTGGGAAAAATCTTTTTGATGGCGGCTGCCATCGCTTTAGCGGCGTCAATAACCGTATTTGGTTCATTTTCAGTTTTAACCAGCACCTCCAGCAATGCCTTGACCAATACTGCAACAGTGAAAATGGGCGAGGTTGCAGTTGCATTGACTGAAGGAGACGGCTGGGGCCAATCGAAGGAGATAGTGCCCGGTGGGCCGGCCATAGCCAAAAGGCCTGTAATAACCAATGCAGGCTCTGTTGATTCGTACATAAGGATTACAGTAGCCGGACTGGAGTCCTATGAAGTGACCTTTGCTGATGGCTACGATGATTACTGGGAACGAGCAGATGACGGATCGGATGTTTGGTACTACACAGGCGTTGTGCCGCCAGCTGGAGAAACCTATCCTCTATTTACACACGTTAAACTCGAGAGCACGTACAGCGGAGATGGATCAGACTTGAACATTATAGTCTATGGCGAGGCCATCCAGGCGCATGGATTGAAGGATTCATCTGGCGCTCCTGTTACCTCCTGCAAAGAGGCTTTCACTCTATTTGATGAAGGCGATGCTGCGTAGCCTTGAGCATGCATGGAGGATCGCATCTCGGCTTGAAGCTTGGGATTTAAAAGAAGCGGCGTCGCAGCGTTTACATGCGGGGCATGGTGAAATTAAAGGCTAGAATTTTGGAACTGCATTTTTAAGCTGTTGCTTTGCTTGAGGCAAGCCTCCATTTGAAACTGCATGCCGTATTTTTTATAAGTGAATATCATATTTGGATCTGCTGTCTATTACTTAATCAATATTCTGGAGGGAATTAGAATGTCTAGAAAGAAACTCGCGCTTGCCTTGATAGCCGGCCTGCTTGCGTTGACGCTTGGTGCAGGCGGAACAATGATGTTCCTGCAAGCCACATCAGAAGAAACATTGACGAACACAGTTACAATCAACCAGGTTTTAACTGCGCATATAAATGAAACTGGTGCTGTGAGTTATGGTGATGACGAAGAAAAGTATGGCATTGAATATGACGATGTATATAATGATGTAGGCGCAGATTTAGTGAAAGTTCCTCAAGTAAGTACAGAAGCTCTTGATGTAGTATCATATGTTCGTGTTCAGTATACATTCAGCTTGGCAGATGGATCTAGTTTTACTGAAGAAGATGCACAAGCCTTATTCCATGCATTTATTGATAATGCTGTTCCTGGAAGCGACTCTACTAGTGAAACTAAATGGATATTTGATCCTGAAGATGAAGAACCTGATAATGATGGTGAGCCAATAACCAGTTTTACAGGATACATATATTACACCAACACCGCTGGAAATGCCCTTGCTGAAGTCGTGGGAGGAGCAACTTTACCTGAAGTTTTCGGGATATGGAATATACCTTCAGGATTAAGCGAAGCCCTTCATGAATCTGATATACAGCTGATTCTCATTTCCCAAGCTGCTCAAGTAAGAGGCAACGAACCAGAGGAAGAAGATGTGTTCGCCAATTTTTTCCCAGCTCCAGATGAGGATGAAGAATAGACGCTTAACCCGAGATGTTATAACTGCCAGGGCGGCATAAGGAGGTGTTGAATGAAAATACGCATGCCAAAATTCTTAGTCGCCATGCTGTCCGCGCTCATATTCACTTTCGGGCTTGACTCAAACGTCGCCGCGTCTGCCAGAGCCGGAAATGGAATCGAATTCAACGGCTTTGATGCCGGCGACAGATGGGAAGTACAGCAAAGCACCATGGAAGACGGCGGTGTGTATGACTTCTTCGGCTCCCGGACCAAGGACATGGCTCCCGGACAGGAGGCGGACGTCAATGTGCAGCTCGTCAACAGCTCGTCTGAAACGCTCGTCTTTGGACTGAGAGCCTGGCCTTTGCTGGGCGATGAAGCCGTTGAATTCGCAAGAGGGCATTTTACGGATAAACAGCTGGAGCTTGACTTGCTTTCAGACATAACTGTAGAAATAGATTTCTATGACGAGGACGCAGGCGCATCCAAGCAACTTTACAGCGGAGCGCTTCGGGGGCGGGGAGATGGCCTCTATGGAGGCGGCATAGAGCTGGGAACGCTGAGCAGCAACAGCTATGGCAACATAAACGTCCATCTAAAAGTCGAGGAGAGCGCGGCAAGGTTTTCCAGCGCGCAGTGCTCTGTCGGCTGGGAGTTCTACGTAACGGAATTGGAGGAAGCTCCAACTCCGGCTCCGGCTCCGACTTCGCCTCCGACGCCTTCGCCCTCGGCTCAGCCTACGTCGGCGCCTATATATGTTCCTCCTGGCGGAGGAAGCATCTATTACCCAAGCGGGCCGGCGGGCGCTCCAACCCCTACATCTTTTCCGATGCCGATTCCGACGCAGGCTCCGACTTCGCCGCCCGACAAGCCGGAATACATCCCGCTGGATCAAGGGTCGGCGGAGGATTTGCCCGGCGGCGTCCCAACGCCCGCCCCTGAGCCTCTTTATTCCGGAGTTCTGGGAGAATCCGGCCTCGACAAGCCCGGCGGAAGCGTAAAGGTGGTCGCGTCCGATAAAGTCCCCGACCTCGCCAAGACCGGAGGATTGGCTACCTACAGCGCTCCGATCGCGTTCGGCCTCGGCCTGCTGATCATAGCCTTCCTCGCGACGTTCGCAAAGAAGAAGCCAGAGGCCTGACGCAATTCTATAAAACCTCGATTCAGCCTGTGAATGCCAGTTCACAGGCTGTTTTCAGCTTCTGGCATCTCAGCTTGAATTCCATGGGCGTAGCGAAACATACCGCAGTTTGCTGGAGAATGGCTAAAGCTACAATCGTCTGCGCGCAAATGCCGCTTTCCCATTGAAAGCCGGCATTCCGGCCGGCAATGCGCAAAAAGGCGTAGCTTTGCGCTTCGCCATGCTTTCCAAGCTCATTTTATCTTAACTTCTCCGCCCTCGTCATTCCCAGCCGCCGCCGCTTTTGAAAGGCCGCTCCTTAAATCTGCCGCCCCGCCTCCAGCTGGATTATAGTGAAGCGCATGCATATATGCGCTTCTCGCTTGCTTCCGCAGGGCGGCCCGGAAGCATAAAGCGGTTTCGCGGCTGGAGAGGGCGGATCTCCAGCGGGCTGCGGGAGGGCTTGAGCCTCCAGGCGGCCAATGGGGACTGGAGTGAAATGAAGAAGTTTGGCTTGCCGCATACGGCGGCAGGCGGACAATCCCGCCCTTGAAGGCGCGGCGCCGGACGGATTCATCCAGATGGCAGGCGATGCTTGGGCGGGATTTCCGCATGGGCGTAAAAATGCTTAAACTTCATCCCCTGGGTTTTGAATTGATTCAGCCCGGTTCTTCCAGCCTTCTTAATCGTCCTCAATGGGCGCCCGCCGGATCTGCCGATGTCAAAGAATAAAGGCGGCGCAGGCGGATTAAGCGTTGGCATGGATGCGCCCGCCGATCTGGCGGGCGCATGGAAAAACAGCCTGCGGATGATGATCCGCAGGCTGCCGGGGCGCGCAATGCTGGAGAGCGTCAGCCTTTCGGCTTCTCCTCCCTCTTTATGAAAGTCGATAGGAAGGCGATTGACAGCAGGGCGAGCCCGAACGCGATCGGAGCGCTGTATGTAATCATCCCTCCGGTCTTGGCCAGATCAGGGACTTTGTCGGAGACGACCACCTTTACGCTTTCATCAGGCTTGTCGAGGCCGGATTCTCCCAGCACTCCTGAGCCGAGCGGATCCGGAGCGGGCGCCGGGGCGATCGGCTCCGCGATGGAGCCTTGATCCAATTCAATGGGGATTGGGATCTCCGCCGGCCTGGGCGTAGCTTCCGCAAGAGCGGGCGAAGGCTCTGGAGTCGGCGTCGGCGAGGCGTATATCGACGCCCCGCCTCCTGGAGGCGAATAAGGCGGAGCGGGCGGCGCAGGGGTTGGGGAGGCGGCTGTTGAAGGCTTC
>JAISZB010000023.1 GCA_031269465.1 Clostridiales bacterium
GAAGCCTTCAACAGCCGCCTCCCCAACCCCTGCGCCGCCCGCTCCGCCTTATTCGCCTCCAGGAGGCGGGGCGTCGATATACGCCTCGCCGACGCCGACTCCAGAGCCTTCGCCCGCTCCTGCGGAAGCGACGCCCAGGCCGGCGGAGATCCCAATCCCCATTGAATTGGATCAAGGCTCCATCGCGGAGCCGATCGCCCCGGCGCCCGCTCCGGATCCGCTCGGCTCCGGGGTTTTGGCGGGATCTGGCCTCAACAAGCCGGATGAAAGCGTAAAGGTGGTCGTATCAGATAAAGTCCCTGATTTAGCCAAGACCGGGGGCTTGGCATCATATAGCACTCCCATTGCGTTCGGGCTTGCACTGCTCATAATTGCCTTCTTCTCCACCTTTATAAAGAGGGAGGGGAAGGCAAAATCCTGACGCGCTCTGATATAGCGCGCCCCAGCAGCCTGCGGATCATCATTCGCAGGCTGCTTTTCCGATTGCCCGCGCCCGCCGCACGCGCAAATCCATGCCGATGCTTAATCCGTGCGCGCCGCCTTCAGCTTTTTGCCACCATGAATCCAGCGGGCGTCCCGGCTATTCGCTCTTGATGATGGCGGAGAAGATGTGAAGATCTACAAGGCTTAATGAATTCAAGGCAAAACCCGGCGGATGAGGATTGAGCGCTTTTCCAAGCAAGCGAGAATCCCGCTTAGGCGTCAACTGCCGCCTGGACAAATCCATTCGAGGCTACTATTTTAAAATGCTGCAATTCGTTTTGATTCTAGTTCAGGAACCAAAGATCCTTCATTTCACCTGCAGGGAAACTGATAATGCCCGCATTTGTCGATCGAAGCGTCAAGATCTCCCGCAGGCTGCTCGAGCCTGCTACTGAGTAAAAATTCAAGTTCACTTCTGGAACGCGCGCTTATGAAAATCAAGTTCGCTATTGGCTAGGAAAAAGCAAGGAAATAGTGAAGCGCTCCAAGTGTAGCTTTGTTGAGCATTGGCTTTACGCCTTCCAAATATGGCATGCCAGCAGAATAATCATGGCGGGAGAGCTATTTTTGCCAATGGCTGGCTCGACCGCGGGAAAAACTTGATTTCCGGATTGGCGAGGGCATTTCAATTGATCTTTGGAAAGACCCGTTTCTTTCCTTCGCTTGCCATATCGCTCCGATTTGCGGCGGCGGACTTAATCTTGACTCCAATAAGGGACTTGATTTTTTTAGCGGCGGACTTGATTCTCAACTGACGCCCGCCCTCTTCAGCCATGGATTCATCTTTGCTATATTTCATAGGGGTCTTCTATCTTTGCATAAGCGAAGGGGTGGCGAGTCTATGCGTGCGTCCCGGCCTCATCAAGGGGGAGTCGGGAAAACAACCTGCAAGATTTCAGTCCTCGCCAAAACTGGAGCGTTTAAGGATAAAGCGCGGAATGGATTGGAAAAGGCGCGCATTTGCCTATTCGCAGTCAAATGCAACTGTCTTGGAGCTTGACTGTCGCCAGCGCCGATAGCTCCAAGACAGGGGCTCCCGCATTCAAATCAGCATGGAAGGCAAGAATAGGCGCGGCTCTATCATTCCGCATTGGCAGCCGGAATTTCAGCCTTCAATAAGATATATGACTTTTGTGCATAGTCTGATTTCATGCCAAGGCTATGCATTAATATTTGCGCCGGAGCATTCCGAGGCGGCGATAGAATTTCAACGGAAAAGCCAGAATCTGAAAACAGCCTGTGAACCGGCATTCACAGGCTGGATAGGAGCGTTTTATAAAAGCGGGTCAAACCTTTGACTTTTTCTTTGCGAATGTAGAGAGGAAGGCAATTATCAGCAAGGCGAGGCCGATCGCAATCGGAGTGCTGTATGTAGCCAGCCCTCCGGTCTTCGCCAGGTCAGGAACCTTATCTGATGCGACCACCTTCACGCCGCCGTCCGGCTTGCCGAGTCCGGACTCCCCCAAGACTCCTGAGCCGGGCGGCTCAGGGGAGGGATCCGGGGCGTCGCCGGGCAAGCTTTCCGCCGCTCCTTGATCCAGCGGAATGTATTCCGGCCTGTCCGGCGTCGTCGTCGGAGCCTGAGTTGGAATCGGCGTCGGAAGCGATGTCGGAGTTGGCGTGTTCATTGGATCGCTTGGATAGTAAACGCCTCCTCCGCCAGGCGGAGCATATATAGGCGTAGGCTGAGCCGCGAGCGAAGGCGCCGCAGTCGGCATTGGAGTTATGGAGGGAGCAATGGGATCCTCCAGCCCCGAAACGTAAAACTGCCACGCGACGGAGCACTGGGAGCCCAAATATGCGCTTGCGCCCTCTTCAACCTTCAGATGCACCCTGACGCTTCCATAGTTGCCGCTGTCAAGAGTTCCAAGGTCGACGCCGCCGCCGTACAGCCCTTCATCAAGGCCCCTGAATACTCCGTCATAAAGGGTTCTGGTCAATCCAGCGCCGGAATCATCATAAAGAACCTGAACCGTAATTTCGGACAGGAGGCCTACGGCCGACTCCCTGTCGGTGAAATGGGCGCCGGCGAATTCTGCGGCCTCCCGGCCGAGAAGCGGCCGGGCCTTCAGGCCGAACAGAAGCTTCTCCGACGCGTTGTTTACCAGTTGGACTTCAATGTCGGCCTCTTCTCCGGGGCGCATGTCCTTGGCCTGCAAGCCGAAGAAGTCATAGGCGTCCCCGTCTTTCATCGTGCTTTGCTGTATGTCCCATCTATCGCTTGCGTCAAAGCCGAAGAATTCAATGCCGTTGCCGGGGCCGGCGGAGGCCAGCGCGCTTGAGGCGCACATTGAAGCCAGCAGCAGCCCGGACAGCGTGGCGGCAAAGAATCTCCGTACAGGCGTTTTCATTCAACTCCTCCTTATGCCGCCCAAGATGGTGGGTTGCTTATACTATTTGCGTCATTCTGGTTGAAAATCTGGAAAATAATCTTTCAAGGCAGGAGCACCAGTAGGAGCATTGCCTTTTACCTGCTCTGCTTCCGCTTGAAGCGTCAAATTAACTGTTTTTGATTCTAAATCATCACTCAAGCCTGCAGGTATATTCCAATAATTGAATACTGGAGGTATTTCTTGCCCTCCGTTTACAATAGTTGGAGGTGTAGTTGTTGCATAATATATGTAACCTGAAATAGTGCCATCATCTTCATCATAATCTGGAATTTCTGTTGCATCAAAGCTCCATCCAACTCCAAATTCTGCAGCAAGTGAACGGAAAGCTGAATTTAACGCAACGGCATCATTTTGAGTGAGTTTGTTATCTTCCTCTCCTTCTTCAGTAACTTCTGTATTATCAATTGCACTGAATGTATATTTTACTCTTACATATGAAGGCACATCATATAGGTCAGTGCTGACCGTAGGAATTTTCGAATATATATCTCCGCCATTCTTTTCAACTTCAGCATAGTTATAGCCTGAACCACTTGCAACAGCATCAGTACCTTCCGTTATAGTCTCAACCAAGTTAGCTGTCAATCCGTATTCAATAGTAACAGTGTTGATTACAGGCAATGAATCATCATGTAAAATCATGAAAGTCCCGCCTATAGCAAGCACCAATGAAAGCGCAGCGGCTATGATGCCAAGCAACAATTTCTTTCTGTTCATTTTATGCCCTCCTATTTTGAAATTAACTAGCCTAATTTACTAGGCAAAGTAATGAATGCCAAAATGTTCAGATTTAAACGCTAAAAATCAACATCCTATGTAAATCTTCTAATTGGCAACTCATGGTTCTTCTTCCTCATCAGGGTTTATTAACCCCTGATCAAACAATTCGAAAGCTTTTATATAGCCCAGGCTGGGAGTTACAAGATTATTGTCGGCATCCCTGATGAAATCCGATTGAATTGCTTCGCCATAGACAATAATGTTCAAATCAGATCCGTCGCCGTCGTAATTCGGTTTCAGCTGGATTCCCACAAATAGCGGGGATGTTGTTTGGTCTGCCGGCAATGCAAACTTATAGTACCATACCTCGTCAGAACCCACTTCCGCCCTTTCCCAATAAGCATCATAGCCATTAGCGAACGTAATATTGTAATTTTCCAATCCCGTCAAAGTCATCCGAATGTATTCATTCTGCTCGCCGGTATTAGTTATTACAGGCGTTTTATCTAGCGAACCTCCAGGAACGATGCTTTGGCCGTCAGAACCGCCCCATGCAGGTTCTTCCCTCAGCTCCGCCTTCAGCTCCCCGATTTTAACCGTCGCAGTGTTGACGACGGGCGTCGACCGGCTATTAATCACAGCAAGCGAGCCAGATGCGGAAACTGACGCCAAGAGCATGATCGCCGCCGCCATCAACGCCATCTTTCCAACCGCCGTTTTCTTCACTTTCCGCCATACCCCCTTCCATACCACCCCCTGCAGCGCCGCTTCACGGCGCTCTTGGCCGCATGATTCAGAACTTATCCGCAAATAGGAGGAAAGGTTATTCTGAGCCGCTTGCAATTTCATGCAATCCTGAATATCATTCCGCCTTAATTGCGGACGGCTCTCATCCGGCGCCAAAAGCGTTGGTTCGATAAAAAAGATAATAAACGCTGACAATGCAGCATCCTTTACAGCTGTTGCATTTGCTTTAGGGCCAAGGAGCATTGGCGATATGCATTGCCGTCTTTCATAAGCAATGCGGGAGCGGAATGCCATTTGCATCCTTTACGTATCCTTCGCAAGCAGATCTTAAAAAAGCAAGAGCCTATCCGCAAATAAACAAGCGGTTAGAAAACCTTTCCATTCATTTGCGGATAGGCTCCAGTTGATGAAGCAGATGCCGCTTGAGAAGAGTATCCAAGCCAAGGCCATTAAAGCGAGAGGAGAAGTTGCAGCGAGGATCATGATATTTTCAGCGCTTCAAAGCTCCCCTGCTAATCCTTAGGCGATTTGAGATCGACTTTGAACGCCATTAACTCAATGATGCTGGCGATTCATTTTACAGCTCTCAAAGTACAACTGAATGCTAAAGATTATTTTGAGCAACAATTCCTTTAATTCAGCAACCTGAAAATCACTAAAGGAATATTGCCGGGATCATAGTCGTTAATGACAGCTATGCCTTCCGACTTCTCACAATAAACAGCTGAAGGATAGAATTTCCTTATCCAATCATCAAATGATTTGGTTCCATTATTATCAGGATTATTTCTATACCATATCCAGCCGTTATTTCCGCTCCAACCGCCATTTATAGGTGCATAGCTTTGCATTTTATTGAGATCTTCCTGCTCAAGCAGGTAAACTCCCAGTAAATTAGGACTTGGGTCTTCAATAGGCACTTCAATGGTATTTGCGTAAACAGTGTATAGTCTGCCTGTATTGCCAAGAGCAATATAATTGTTGCCTGAACTTTCCTCATACGCCCAGTACTTATTGATTTGCTTTGTATTTTCACGGTAGAAGACAACGCATTCATTGTTGGAATTTGCATTTGCCACTAAATCAGCATAAGGAATATCAGCGGTGTATGCTGTGGAATTATAGGATGTTACCGCTCTCCCTTTGTAGTAGGTAGTTGCAAATTCATCAAAATCAGATGTTGTTGCACCTGATGCATCTACATGCATTTGAATCCAGCCATTGGCCAAGTCTTGTATGTATGATGCTAAGGCATCCGTTTCACACAGCCACAATTTATATGCTTCTTCGGGCTGCAGGAAATATTTCTCAGCCCCTTGCATAGAAAATGAGCTGTTGAGAGGTACAGTTACTATTTCCCTCTGGAGGCGCACTTTATCACCAATGGACTCAATCGCCTTATAGGCGTAAACTGTCAAAGGCTTGTAGAAAATGATGAACTCCTTTTGGGTTTCATCAAGATCTTTCAGCTCTTCATAAGTAATGGCGTCGCCAGTAATATTGCTTGCTGTCCCGTCTGGATAATTAAATGCGTATTCATTGAATTCTTGAGTGGAGTTTCCACCTACCTTCATTTCTACAGTCCCATCATTTTGCGCGCCGTCAAGGGCAGGCCTCAAAGTTTCCTTGGGCATTACGTAGAAATTCCTTGCTCCGGGCATTGCTACAGAATCTCCAGGAAGCAGGTATTCTATATGGCCAACTATATGCACGGTAGATCCATTTCTATCTACCGCTTCAAAAACATACACTGAAATGGCTTCGCCATTGCCGTCTCCCCCCGGGCCGGAGCTTGAGCCATTCGGCAGGTTGTAGACGACGTCGACGGGGCTGCTTTCGCTTATTACTCGGAAAGGCTCAAAGGGGCGGTATTCGGTGCTATCATAGCTAACTTTCTTGTTCATGTCCTGGTTAAGGCTTTCGGGCACTACGATGTAGTCTCCGCTTATTATTTCAATTTCCCCGTCAGGCGTTCCGCTTCCAATTTCCTCATCCCAGAACCTCACAGTAATCACTTCAGGCGCTTGGGGAGTTATGGCTGGCTTGTAATTCACCTTGTTTTCAGCAAGCATCGCCGCGCTTTTGTTTACATTGAAAACTCTGTTGTTTTTGAAAGCTACCACGGCGGCATCAAGATTGCTGTATTGATATGTACTTGTGTCAAGCTGGCCCAGTTTGATTTTCACAGAGGCGTTTTCCGCATTCCCATCTAAATCATCATAAAAATCTCCGCCTGAAACTGCAACGGTATCCAGGCCGTACCGCATCGTATTCAGCTCAGATATTACATAGTCATATCCTGCGTCTAGGCCTTCAAAAATTACTTCCTTGGGTTCGCCATCATCATCTTTGAATGTAACGGCCTTCTCCCATGAAGCCATCTGTTCGTGACTCGAGGGCTCATACTGCGCCACTTGGAAGATGAAAATGGGATCCCCCTTCGACTGGGTGCTTCTATCCTCTTCAATCTCCTTTGTAACCTTGATGCTTCCCTTCACTCTCTTGTTGAACACGCTTATGGTTTTTCCATCCTCAGAGGCGCAGGCGTAAAGGCCGTTCGCCCCGTCAAGAACTTCAGTCGAATCTATGGGGTTTGCGAATTCAACCTTTACATCGTTTTTATACTGGTACACTGACTTTATCTTGGGATTGAGGCCGTCAGTCGTATCGAAATATATATACGGCATCGGCTCGAACCAGCTGGAATTCGCATCCCTAATCTCCACCAACCTGTACGTCGCGCCAGGCTCAAGCGCAGGATCCCCGGATCCGTTTAGCTGAAGAACGCCGTCGTCAACATCAGTTGTTACGATATAATCATAGTCATCTTTTTGCACCGGTGCAAAATCATCATCTTCCGTTTCTTTCTCAAGTCTGAAGCTGATGTCTCCCACAGTACGCTTAGGCTTGTCAAGCTCAAGCTTCTCCAGGCTGATTTCCTCAGCCGAAGCATAGTTCAGGCATATAACCGTGCCGGTTGTGCCGTAGGTGTATTCATACCAGAGAGATGGTTCATTCGCCGGTTCAAAACCCTCTGGAACGTCATTCGCTGCTCCTTCGGCGCTTGAACCTAAGTCGGATTTGTCGAGCGTACTTCGGTATCGGGTCAAGCATCTTTGATCTTGCCCCGGATTCATGCCGATTTCCGTTATGCGGATCAGCAACTCTTCTCCAGCTGCGTATTCACTGGAATCCAGAGGCACATTCGTCAGCTTTCCAGCCTCCATGGTGATTGGCTGCACGGTTTCCGTTATTACGTTACCCTTTACTATCTCCGCTTTGAAGGCAAATTTATCATTCTCATCGAAGCCCGACGTCTCCTTCAAAAGATAGAGGGCCATGGGCAGGTTGAATCTCATGAAGCAGTTCGATCCTTCAGGAGAGCGCTCCACATAGTACATGTTGAACTTATGGACCTTCGTTGGATCCGACAGGTCTATTTCCGGATAAGTGTCGCAATCGTCGGTGGGCGTTGCAGGACTGGCAGTATACAAATTCCCCTTTAGATAAGTAACATGATACTTGCCCGTTTCTACCTGAGTAGCTGTAGGCGCGTTAAATTGAGCGTCAAATTGGGCGTCTCGAGCAGTTCCGCGCGTATAGTCATTGATTTTGTATATTTTCCCCGCCTTGGCGATTGCTTCATCGTCGTCATCCGCTTCGACGGTATAGCCGATGCGTATGTCTCCCGTGGTAAAATCGATGGAGCCGTACGCCTCCTCATGGGTTCCCCCGAGATCCAGGGCGAGCTTATCATCAATGTACACCCACACGTCGTCATCGCCGGAGAACTCAAATATCATGTTCGCTTTATTTCCATCAGAATTCAGCACCTGGCCGGCTTCATACGAAGATCCGCTTTCCTTCTCCGGAATCATGAAGGTTCTTTCCATGCTCATGCCGAAATTGTAGTCGACCTCGCCTATATTAATGCCGTCCTGGGAATTGAACGGGAAGAACCCTCCGGTTGTACCGTTTACTTGAGCAGGAGAGTTGCTGTGGAGCACCAGCTTCTTGTCATCACCATCATACTCTCCCTCTTCTCCGGCAGGCACGCTGATGTGCACATGATTTTGGCTGCTGTCAAAAACATAGTAGCCATCCTCGAAGATGAAGGGGAATTTATAGCCTGGATAGGCCGTCATCATGCTCTGGCCGATATTTTGGACAGTCTGGAACCCGTCAGAGCTTTTCGCCATGTCGTCGCCGCTCAGATCGTCCCCGTAAATGAATATCTCCTTGGCTTCAGGACGAGATATCGCAGGAAACAGCTTCATGTTGTTTACTGTATTGAAGTTGAGCTTCAAGCTGCCGCCGGCCAATTGATCCTGCGCAATTCCCAGCGTTACGCCATCGTTATAAAGCAATCCTCTTCCATCGTTAGAAAGCGCATAGTCTACATTCTGCCTGGCGAGGGTCGCCACAGGATCCGCCGACAAGTCTGCGAGGTTGTACGCCGCCGGCACCTTGGGCATGTAGAGGGAGTTGAACATGAAGTAGCTGCTCAGGGGGCTGCCCCTGTACATGAAGACGTCCTTGCCGCTGATATTCTCCAGCCTGGCGAGGCCCATCGCGTAATTGAAGTTGTAGTACCCCGTTTCATACTCGTACACGTACCTCGTTTGCAGGCCCTCTTGATTTCCAACGAGTTTACTCTCGCTTATTATCGTCCCTTCGTAATCGTAGAGATTAACGGGAAAGTCGACAATCGTTTTGCCGATGACATCTGAGAGCGTTGGTTGTGTACCTTGAGGGGCAACCGCCCTGAGGATCCTTTTCGAAGCTATTTCGATGCTCGCGACCGCAACCTTGCCGGCCTCGCCAATAACAATGTCCACCGATTCGCCTTCAAGCGTTTCCAATGCGGCTTCTTCTATGATATTCACGGGAGCCCCGCCATCCAAAGGCGGAGGGCCGGGAGGATGATCAGCCTCCTCGGCCTCAAGAGACTGCGGGGAGGTTGCGGCGGGCAGCTCAGCGCCATAGGCTGTAGATTCAAACAAGCTCAATATGGCGGACGCCGCTATATCCAAGGCGTTCCCGGCAGGCTCATCCGGATCGGGCTCTCCGTCCGGAGGAGAGTCCCCGGCGGGCTGCTCAGCCTGCTCCTGCCAGGGGGGAGCCTCCGCTGAATCTGAAGATTCTGTCCGCCCCGCTTCCGGCTGGATGGCAACCGCCTCGCCGCCGGCAGGCTCAGAATCGGCGCCTTGCTCCGCCTCTTCGCTTTGAGCGGCGTCTGGCAACGCTTCCGTCTGAGCCGGATCTTCGCTTTCCGTTGAAGGCGTTTCGCTTGCCTGTTCAAGCTCTTCAGGCTGAACCGGCTCAGCCGTTCCATGCGGCCCTTCCGGCTCCGGCGCTTCAGAAGCCGGTGGAGGCCCTGGAGAATCGCCAGCTCCGATTTCCGGCGCCGGCCCTTCCGAAAAGTCCAAGCCGTTTTCCGAAGCGGGCTCCGCAGACTCTCCATCTGTCGAAGCAGGCTCCTCCGACTCTTCCGGATCCGGCTCTGCGGATTCGCCGGCAGGCTCCGCTTCATCCGGCCGCGCGGCTTCTTCTGAAGGCGCAGAGCTTGGCTCAAGAGCAGGCTCTGCGTCTTCATCAGGCGGCAAGGCTTCCGCCCCCCCGTCCGGAGGCGGCTCTTCGGCAAGCGCCTCGGAGAAGCTCGCAACTGACGCCTTTATGTACTTGCCGCCGCCTGATTCGATGTGCACTTTGAAGGAATGCCCGTCCTTGCTTATGGCAATCAAATTGTAGATCCCGGACTCCGAGTCCCTGACCAGGTAGGCGGCCGAATCCCCCTCTGACGCAATCACGTCATTGTATGCCTCGGAAAATGGGGAGCCGGGATTCGATGAGACTATGTCCAGCAGATACCATGTACCGCTTGAGTATTTGTCATAAAAGGCCTTTTTGGCTTCGCCGCTCTCGAAGGGAAGATGCAGCAGCTCCTCTGGATCAAATATTTGGTTGTACTCCCTGGCCCAATTGTAAAGGGCGTCAAGCATCCAGACATCATAGCCGGCTCCGGTCTCGTTTGGAGCGCCGCCTTCGCCGGCGGCGCCTCCCTCCTCGCCTTCAGGAGGCGCCTCTGGAGGAATCTCCTCGCTAAAGGCGCCTTCAGCGCTTTCATATGGCTCCGCGCCAAAGCCAAGGGAAGTTGACGGCAATACGAGGGCTGCCGAAAGCGTCAGCGCCAAAAGCGTCCTGATTCTTTTCCAAGCGAAATTCACAGACGGATCAACCTCCTTCTTTTTGCAGCATGAATCAACTCGCTGATTGAATGCAGCCTCATCAAATGCAGATTATAGGCAAAGCCCCGCATAGGCTTCCCTCCTTGTGATGGATGAATCGAATGATGAACTTGAGGCAAAAGCTGAATAAACTGGATTGGGACTGTATTGTCAAGTAGAATCCGGTTGATCGCGCTATGTTTAAAGCTAAAGCGTCTGCTGATAAACGCCCTTATCGGAAGTTGGAGATTGCAGCCTCCCGTAGCCTCCTGAAAACGTTGAATGCCAGCAAAGACAAGGGTCTCAAGGCGGACTGAGGTGCATGATAATCCTATGAGGGATTGTTATGCGCTAGGCTGACAGCAGAACCGGCGCTACGGCGGTGTACAGATACAGCTTGAAAAACCGCCAGCAGACGCTCATGATAAAGCTGAGTACTGTGATGAGTGGCCCGCCGATAGGCGCCGCCGCCCAGAGCGGCATGCTCTCAAGAATCCCGCGTCGGTGATCGCGTCTGCAATATCCTGCGGCAGTATTGCGAGCGTACCGCCGCCGACGCCGGACGTGCCCATGATGTTTGACGTCAAACTTTGTACGGTGCGAAGCAGCGTCATCATCGACTCCAAGCCGTAAGTGACTTCCGCTTTTTCCAGCGCAAAGCGTATGAGCGCCTTGACGGCGACCTCCAGGCGTTTCATCTCGGTTAAGCCGCCCGCTGCCTTCACGCGCCTACCGCAAAGAAGAGCGCAAGCAATCCCAAGCCAATCGCCTGAACCGCGCCGTGTATATTCACAATCACGTTCCATATCTCGCCCAACTTCCCGTTGCAGAAGTTTTGTCAAGGGGGGTTGCCCAACTTTATTGAAATTTACGGAAAACCATATTTGTTTGAGTTCTGTATCCATACTTCAAGGTGTGTTTTTAGGTGTCGTTTTGGCGGCATATTTCGCCTCCAAGGCGCAAAAAAAGCAGAGCCAATATAACTTGGCTCTGCTCGCAAGAAAACGCCTTATTCACTTGAATGTTATGCAAGGCGCATTTGCAGTCTGCCCTCCGGCGGCGATGGCGGATCGCGTCGATTATAAGGGGACGAACCCGTTCATCGCCGACAATAACGAATGGCTCAAGGACGCCGTCCTGCTCCAAAGCAACGGAAATACGCCGGATAAAGGCGCGATTCGCCGCGCGTTCGCAATGGCTGGCACGGAAATATACTAAATCGCGAGTACGAAACCCGCTCAGAAGTACTCATCGAAAAGCCCTAACCGCGAAAATTCAGACGGCTACCCGCTTAACGGCGGGCTGGGTCTCGTGAATATATAAAGAAAGACCCCACGAGGAGTTCTTATATTTTTACCCGTTTTTAGGGAAAGGAGCGCGTTATGGCAATCTCAATCGTCTGCCCAGCTCAGCAGGCTTTTTGCCAGCCGAAACACCGTCGTGCAAGATTCAAACGCCGACGGCTTGGCGGGCGAGGTATAGGCGATGTGCCGCTCATAGCCCAAGCGAGCGTTGTCAATGGCGGTTTTAATTTGCTCATCCGTGAGCAGCGCCTCACTGACTTTGACCACGATCTCCTCGCTTTAGTCGTAGGGGAATTTCAGCAGTTTGATCAGTTCGTCCTTGTGTTTGTTGCGATGCAGCGGCGAATCAAGCAACCGGAAGTGATTGATGAACCACACTTCAAAGGCCTGATTGGAAAACGCCGTGCCGATCCCGTCGCGCCGGGCGTTGTCAATCTCCTCATCAAAATCGGGAAAATCATCTTTGTCAAACACGCACCAGACGGCGTTGCAGCTGTCTTTTTGCTGAAGGGCTTTGATGGCGAACTCCACGATTTGCATCGGGTTTTTGGCTTCAACAGCAGTCACGATGCTGATGGTGCCAAGGGATGGATGGAAAATCCGATTGAACGCTTTGAAGTAAAGCTCCTCGGTCTGCCCGCCGCAAACCACCAACACTTCTTCTTTTGCAGAGCGGAAGGAATCCCGGCGGCGGTAACGATTACCACTCAACATTGCCACCTCGCAGATTGGGGACTGCGCCGTACACCCCCAAGCAAATACCTCTTGAGGATGTCGCTGTTTTTGCGCACATCACGGAAATCACTGAGGGCATAGAGTTTGCTGACGCTGTGCTCATCCTTTTCCACAAACTAAATTTGGTCGCGGTGAATGTCCTCATCCAGCAACAGCACATCGTGGGTGGTGCAAACGAGCTGCGCATTCCCCCGATTGTGCTCGATGGAATTGACCAGCGCAATCAAATGGCGCACCAGCGACGGGTGCAGATGCAAATCCAACTCATCGATGACAATGGTTGCCAATTCGTTCATCGCCTTGGCGAAAGCATCGGACAGGTCGAGCGTCCGCTTGGTGCCGTCGGACGAATACTCTGCAAAGGGTACTTCCACCTTTTTGGTGGCCGCCCACTGCTCGTCGTACACATTGTGCGAACTGAGCAGGTTTCCCGATTGCATGCGCAGTGAAAGAATGTCGGCGTCCGCTAGGTCGGGCGAAAGCGAAATGCTCTCATAGCCGCCCGGTGCTGTACGCTCGAAAACAAGGGTGCGCCGCTGGGCTTTTTTATAGAGAAACTCGAGGTCGATTTGCCCGCGCAGAATGTCAAAACCGTAGCCGTAGACCACCCCGTATTTGAAGCGCGCAAACCCCGAAAACGCTCATAACTTTCGGGGGGCTCGCCTTCGCTTCGGGCGTGCGGCCTGAAAAGCGTTCTCAGCCTCAAGCCCGCGGAAATGAATGGAGCGGAAAGACATTTTCCAGGCGTTTTTGTGCAAGCGCAAACCCCTAAGCCAAGCCGCCCTAGCGGTTCGTTTCACGCTGAAGACGACACGAAATCCAGCGGCGAGCGTGAATGCGGCCCAGGGAAAACACGTCCGCCACGCTTTGGAGAATGCGGGGCGGCTCTGCTTGCAAATGAGCGCATGTGCAAATCAATCGGTGATTTTAAGCGGGGCAGAGCACTAGTTGCCTCTGCTCGCTGAAAGAAAATAGGATGTGAAATAGAAAACCCGCTTTAAAGAGTGCATCTCTTTTTCAGCGGGTCGAGCTTTTGGAAAGCCAACATTGCTAAGCGTAAACCAAAGGTACGGCATACTCAAAACGCTTTAGTTCCTCGTCAGTCAAATCCATCATTGAAATGCCTTTTTCTCGGCTGTATTTAGTCATTGCGCGATAATCATACTCAATGACAAGAGGGCGTTTCGGCTTGGCCAAATAACCCCCAGCGCGAACTGCCGCCTCATCCAACGCATCCCAATTGTGCAGGGTTGTGCTATTCAACATTCAAATCACCTGCCAGCGTGTATTCGTCAATGATTTTATGGGCCTGTACTTCATCTACCTGCATCCGGTATTCATGAACGCGGGTAGGAAGGCGCACAGCGCCAAGCATCTTTGAATAATGAGTTGCAAGCTCTGCATTTTTCGCATCAAAAAAGATATATACACCAAAGCCGTTGGCGATTGACAGCTTGATCGCTATGGCAAAAAGATGGCCGCCAACGCCCTCATACAATTTGCTTCTGCCCAGGTTATGAGGTGCGCTTTCTACTAAATGGACATAGACAGCGCCGCGAATCACCTCAGCGGAAACCAAGCCCTGAATTGCATTGTCACCTTCAACCATAAGCTTGTATATGTTGGATTTTTGCAACTCTTCATCCATCCAATCGAAAAACCAGCCGTTTGCGGGAAGATTGGCGACGTCCTCGTTCATAACAAGACTGAAGGAAGTTTGAAGAACTTGGCCGGTAGCAACTTTGACCAAACACGATGTCAATTTGTCGATTAGCATATCAATCTTCACAAGCTTCACCTCTGCCATCCATATAATATAACCGATTGAGGGGTCAAAAGCACGAACCATTGCAGAGCGTTTCGAAAATATTGAAAGTTTCCGCGGCTAGGTGAAATAACTGAACCTCACAGACTGCGCATCGACGACATGCTCGGTGATTTTGCGTTTCCCGGATTTGGGGATTCTGAACCCCTTGCCTTGTCGATTTTTAAACTGAATACGTGACGCAAGAGCAATGCCTGATCCCTCTGGCTTCCATCCATTAAGCCGTGTCACGTCAGAGCAACATCTGAAAATCCGAAAACAGCCATAGGTATGCCTTCCTTGTTTTAGGGTAAAAAATCGCCCCAATATTATGGAAGAGATTTTTTGATACTATGGCGATTCACTCATCAGAGTTGTTATGCGGCGGATACCCCCGCTTTTAGGCATGGGGAGGAAGCCGCATGCTCCTTTCCGTCAATATTGCTTTTCGCTTCTCCAGAGGCTTGAGCTTCTTACAGCTGATTCCCGCAGACAGCTTTGCTCCGTCCAACGTGCGAACGTCGAAGCTCCCGCTAGATCGCCTCCCGAAAATGAAGCCTTTGCGTCCATCCGGCAGTTGGACTCTGCCGAACAGCTGAAAGCCAAATACATACTTTGGAGATTGATTCAATTTCCTCTTTCCGCCTTTATTTATAGTCGCCTTATGGATCTGGCGATTGCGCTTTCCCGCTGCTTTCTGCATGTAGATTGCATCCAATGGAACAGCCAGCGGATTCCCGCTGATGCATCTCGCGTCCACCGCATGATCTTTTTCCAATCCATTTCTGATTCTTGTGTTTTTAGTGATGTAGCCGTATGTCATACCCGCATCCGGAAACTCCTCCTTCAGCCTGTTGTAGAAAGCCCAACGCATAATCCCCATAAATGCAGCGTCTCTGAAGGATTGCCCTCTCTTTAAGTTTAGCTTAAGCTTTCCAGCGTGGTAGTCGCTGTGGCAATCTTCGCATAATGCGATTAGATTGTTCGGAGCGTCGCCTCCGATCTTTCTACTTTCTATGTGATGGACGTTCAGTATGCGGTTCTTGCATCCTTTTCTGCCGTGGCATGCATGTCCATCGCGAAACAAGACGTATTCCCTTGCATTCCAGAAGCCCATCTGATCGCCTTGCTGATAATCCTTTCCTGATACAGCGGGATTTTTGATTTTCTGTATGTCAAACGAGGCAACCTCTACAACTATCTTTGTGATCGGCAATATCCTATGTATATTTACCACTGTTTTAATATGCGTCTGGATCTTGCTCTCTATAGAAGGAGCCAGCCAGCCTTTATGCTTCGAGCGGACGCGATTGTTGAAGCGAGGCTTCCTATAGCGTGTTTTCCTATTGCGCCTCGCGCGTCTGAATGCTCTTCTCGTCGAAAGCAGGTCGACTATATCAGTCCTCAATTTTACTTCAGCGGCGTACAATTCTTCTTTCTCAGCAGTCGCGGAAATGCCTATAGTCTTGCTTCCCGCATCTACTCCCAGACTTATCGGCCGGGTATATTCCGCGCTATCGTACAGCAATTGGATTGCAGAAGGCTCAAGCCTTGCAACTTCAGCCATTCAATCCTTGAGTAGGCGTCCTGCTTTCCCGCGGCGCTTTGTCGGCATCAGGGGCTTTCCATTCTTGTTCAGAACATAAACCACAGCAGCGCAATCCTTCCGCTATAATCCCCTATTTCTAGGGCAGGTTGCCCTTCGCCAATGCTGTTCCAAGGTTTTGTATGCTTATAGCACCATCCCTTCCCCTAAGGACTGTTCAGCCACAGGCCGTAGAATCCGGAGCTGGAGCAAACGCTCCGGAGTAGCTATGTATTCTTGGACAGCGTAGCTTCTCGATGGAAGCTTAGGCTGGTCAATCAGGACTTATTGCTAAGCCCCTAGCTTTAGCTATGGGGTGATTGACGCTTGAGCAAAATCGCCTCTAATCATTAGATTTTCTTTCTGCAACATGGACAAAACCGGGCAATCCCATTGGGTTGCCCGGTTTTTTTCACTGTACGGCTGACTGCTGGCTTTGCTTGTTTTTGCAAGGTTTGTCCGCATGACAAGCTGACTAAAATATATATTGCTTGAGGGCTTAAACGGCTTGAAGCTTGTTTATGCTTGTCCTTAAAAAGGCTTAAAATCAAGGTTTTTAATGGAGACAGGGGGATTCGAACCCTCAACCTCTCGCGTGTGAGGCGAATGCGCTCCCGTTGCGCTATGTCTCCAATACTCTTGCTTACAAAATTTCCATGAGTCATGTGGGGGAAATTCAGCTGTTCGATAGTGATATTTTATCAGCCAACTTGTGCCTTTGGTTGATACACGGAATTATACATCTAATATCGGGCTTTGTCAATAAGAGAATATATGCTGATTTGCATACGAAAGCTCCTATTTTGTCTTCAGATTATACAGAGTTTCGATGGACAAAAAAGCTCCAAAACAAGTGCATTTGACTAAGATATGAAACTCCCCATTTCTTTTGGCATATTCCAAAGAGGTTGAATTTTCATGATAAGAGCCGAAATATCTATTATGGAGAAGGATAGGAGGAAACTATAGGGAGCAAAGAGGCGGAAAAATAAAACATTTTCTCATAAGAAATCAAATATTCTTGCAGCCTTGACACTTTCAATGAATTCTTTTTATCTTCCATGGCGCCCATTCAGCTTTGGCATTATGGGCTGAGCAGCGTCGCCTCTGGCAGAGTTGCAAGCGTATAAGAGTTTACATATTGCTGGAGCTTGATTATTTATTGAGACGCTGTATATCAAGCTCAGAATAGGCATATTGATTTAGATTATTAAGTCGGATTAAATAACCAGTGAGAAATGCCGTTATCGACATTTCGCACATTGAAAGCGGTTAATCCGACCTCAACTTAATAGGAGGCAACTCTCATCAAAGGTAAACGTAGCGTCATAGGGGCACATATGCAAATCAGCATATATCGCTTTTCATCAAATGTTCCTTTTTTGGAGCTTGACTGTCCACTGAGTGGTGCGATTGATATCTGCATTTCGCACTCGCTGTATAATCAAGCTCCAAAAAAGGCGGTTTAGTACGAAAATACATTTTTTGACATTTGTCCACGCCTCAAACACACAAATGGCTTAATATTTTCATCCTTAGTGGTGAAGCGAAGCTTCATAGGGGTTTATATGAAAAGCAGTATATATAGAGCGCAAATCCTACGCACCCAATTATTAGTCCAGCCCAAGCATTTTCGACATAGCTAGACGTATAAAGAGCGACGCAAAGAAAGAGCATAGCTCTATGCTGCGAGTAAAAAGAGGCGATTTATTGCAACTGCGCGCTCGTCTGAGAATGTTGAGACTGTCTCTATCGCTCACAGTTCGAACTATTCAACGCGTGAGATGACAGGCGCGGGTTGCACGCGCAACCAAACGCACAGCGAACTCGTTTCTAGCTTGCCAAATCCTCCATCATCGCGGAAATGGCCTTCAGATCCAAGATTTCTTTTTGGCAGACCGCATCCAAATCCGCCTCCTGCTTCGCGAGCTCCGCTTTCAGCGCAGCGATTTCGCCGCTCAAATCCGCAGCCTCGTCGCCATACTTGTCCATAAGGGAGCGAATCACATCGAAAAGATCCGCATTGCTCTGCAAATAACCCGTTCCCCACGAATTCTTCGCGTTCGGGCCGAGAACCTGCTCAACGAAGTAATCATAGGTTTCACGGTCAAAGTCATAGGCGTACCAATTCAGATCTACCTGCCACAGCAGGTCGTCTACGGCCGTCGCAGCGTCGCCTTCCGCAAGGGCTGCGACGGCTTCCTTCAATGCATTCACGTTTGTTTGCTTGTATTCATGAACGAACTGAACCTCTTCGTTCCAGTCGATAGTGAACAAATCCTGCTGAACTTTCTTGTAAAGCCCGTTCATAGCCTTGTTGAACGCCGCCGCCTGGGCGTCGGTGAAGGCGAAGGCCGCCTTTGCATTCAGCTTTTCAGCAGCCGCCTGAGCCTTTGCAACGGCTTCCTGCAATACGGCGCTTTGAACGATAGCGCTTTCGTCGATGGTGTTGCTGAAGGCGTTGAAGAAGTCGGTGTAGTCCATTTCCCTGACCCGGGCGCGATCCAGCAGGATGGCTAGCGAACCGTAGAGCTTATGGCCGAAGGCGTATGCCTCCGCGTCGTAATGGTTGGCCTCGGCAGTGTCGCTGTTCGTATGGTAGGATGCTTCGTGATCGCTTCCCGAAAGTCCGCTGTCAAACACCGGTATTCCCGATATGGAATATCCCCAGCCTTCAGTCCAGGTCCAAAGCGGAGATGAAACGTCAAAGCCCTCAAACGGACTGCCCTCTACCGAACGGCCCAAGCTGCCGATCATATTCGCGAATTCATATGGCGCGCGCAGGCGCACGCCGGCAGCGGAGCCGTCTATAAGGCCGCCGTCCAGGTTGATGGCCATAAAGGTGTTTTCAGCCCATTCAGGATGCTTTTGGACTCCCGCCCATGCGCCTGCGGCCCAGTCGTACCGTGAATCGGCAAAACCCCATTCCTCGCCCGCGTGGAACACGAAGCGGAATGTCCTTTCAGGCTCATAGCCGCTCTCGGAAAGCGCCTTGGCTATGCCCATCATGGCGCCGACTCCGGAGCTGTTATCATCGAAGGCGCGGAAATAGGCGTCATAATGACCGATGAAGCTGATGGCCTCTCCGCTGGCGGATTTGCCGGGAAGTTCTGCTATGATGTTGTACGCCGTCCCGCCGAATTCTACCCGGCTGTCAACCGTCAGGTTGATTTTCGCCGAACCGCCGCCGGCCTTTATCGCGGCTTTAAGCAATTCGCCGTCCTTGATGCTTATGTTCAGTGCGGGAACATCTGACGGGCCGCAGTAATCCTGAACGCCGAGGGTTTCATCTGAATAGGTGGCGTACCCTCCGGAACTCACTGCGATCATCACTGCGGCGCCCTTGGCTTTGGCCTGATAGGCAGGCCAGTTTATCCACCAGTTTTCAACCTGGTTGACGTCGACCAGAACGGCCTTGCCAGACGCGTCAAGCCCTTCGTAGTCGGCTTCCGTCCCCATGCCCGCATAAATGACGTCGTATTCCTTATCGTCTGCCTGGAATTCAATCATTTCGGCTGCCAAAAGCGCAGTCTGCTCCCGTCCGCCAGCATCTGTAAAGCGCAGGGACGCGTTCTTGAATTCCCAGGTATCCAGCGTGACTGGATCCTTCGTTACGGTGAAACCGTGTTTTCGCATCTCGGAAGCTATGTAATCCCCTGCTGCGATTTCAGCGGGGGAGCCTGCGTTGCGAAATCCCAGATCGGGATTGTTGCCGAATGAACGCAGTTTCTCGATCACTGATTCGGTGTACGGGATGTCTATGGCTTTTTCAAACGAGAGCAGCGCCGCATCTACGTGGTCATACTCGTATTCCAGGCCGTTCCAGGCTTCGTTGTCCCTGTTCCATTCGGGATAAGAGCTGATTGCTTCCGCTGGCGAGTCGACGCCGAGTATGCCTGCCACAACGCCTTTGCTATCTCGAACAGGGGCGAAAGCCGACCAAACGGGGATGCCGTCGTCATCCTCCCAAGCTGATTTCGCTGCGGCGGGACGTCCCGACAGCGCAACGAGGAACTGCCCCTCAATTTCGTACTGCCTCATCCATTCATCCGGCTCCTCGGAGCCGTCCACAGTGATTTCAAGGAAGCTGTCATCAGGATTGACGTCTGTCAGGATATAGACATAGCGTGCGCCGGATTCCATCCTGAAGCCATTCAACGTCGCTGCAAGATCCGCATAATTCTTATCCGCGCGTCCTTGGCCCTCTGCAAGAAGCGCGGAGTATGCATCGCCATACGCGCCGTCAAGACGGGCGGCATAAGTTTTTGCGGACTCCAAGGCGGCATCGGCAATCGCCTTGACCTCGGCCGGCATAACCGGCGCGCCGGTCAGACGGGACAGCATTGTTTCACCGCTTGTTTGCCAAGCGCCTCCTAGCGGCGTCTCCAACGCATTTGCGACAAAGCTTGCCACAGCCCCGCGACTGGCATATTCGGACGCAACCTCATCTCCGTCGCAAATCCCAAGCGAGACAGCCATATTTAGATAACTGTCCGGCCACGCGAAAGGCGCGCCGCCTTGGGCGCCAGCAATTGAGGGTTCTCTGTAGCCGATGGCCCGGATCAGCATCGTGATTGCCTCTCCGATCTTGACGCTGTCATCCGGGCGAAAGCTCCCGTCAGGATATCCGCTGACGATGCCAAGCTCGTAGGCGCGGTTTATGGCGCCCTCCGCCCAGTGCCCATCTATGTCATTGAATTGCGAGGCGGGTTCGCCGCTTTCCGCTTCCGCCAGCGCGGCGACGAGAATCTTCATGATTTCGGCCCTGGCCATGGGCTGCTCCGGACGATAGTCGCCGTCCTCATCCCTGTTCAGGACGCCAAGGTCGAGAAGGCGCTGCATGTCCTCCTCGACGTCCGAACCCAAAATGTCGATGGGCGCAAGCGCACTCGCGCTTCCGAGCAGCAACGCCGCCAGAACAACAGATAAAACTTTTTTTCTCATCTTGAAACCACTCCTCACTGTTTGTGTCTGTAGTTTAAAACATTCCCCAAAATAGAGCCTTTGGTCAAACGCAAAGCCAGCTTCGGCTCTCAACCGCATTATAACTCCCGAATGCCCGCCGCTTCTTCATCCGGTTTAGAAATTGCGAGGTCAGAATATGGCTGCACATTTCCATATCCCGCATACCCTCCCCTAAATCGAAATGATGAGCTCCATCAACGCACGAAAAGAGCCTCTTCACTGCTCGTGTTGAAATCCATCCTTCTGCCGAGCAAGCCCCAAAGTCTCTGCATATACTGACGCGCTGAGATTTATTTGCATATGAAGCTGCCTATCTTGGAGTTTGCATGCGTAGAGTTTCCGCAGATGATTCTAACTCCAAATCAGGAATATTTGACTGCAAATCTATCAGGCGTTGCGGATGAGGCTGTATGCCCCATAGGGAGGACAGTTATACCGATTTACAGTTAATGCGCCTATTTTGGATCTTTACCGTCCACTCTCAAGGTGCGAAATGCCGTTATCAACCGCACTCGCTGTACAGTAAAGGTTCAAAACCGCAACTTTCATATGCGCTCCAATATTTGGGGCCTTCTGCAAGCGAAGCTGATCCGGTTGACGGATTCAGTCTCAACTAGCTTCGCTTTCAGTTGCTGATGCTTAGAGCTTATTTGCGCATAAAGGAAATGAAGTAGATTTAGTAATTCCTAAAATTACAGATAAGCTCTCTGCATCCACCCCGCACGGCCAGCTTGGTTGCGATGATGTCCGTCTACGCTCCATTTTGCGATTCTATTATACAGCATGTGTGGACTGAGTATCAATATGCCAATTTGCAGTTAAATGCATCATCCTATTGCAATCCGCTATGATATGAAGCCATGAATTATGGTTTCAATCTCCTGCCCATCATTCAAGATGCTGAGTTGCAGTTGTTTTATTGCTTAAGGGAGGCTGAAAAAATATTTTTCATTTTATAAAACCGCAGCCTTTGCTCAAGGCACTATATAGTGCAGGGCAAAATTGCAGATGATTGGATGCTGAGAGGGAGGCTTCAAAAAGAAAATATTTTTCACTTTATAAAACCGCTGCCTTTGCTCAAGGCACTATATAGTGCAGGGCAAAATTGCAGACTCTGGGATGCTGCATGGAGGCTGAAAAAAAGAAAATATTTTTCATTTTATAAAACCGAAGCCTTTGCTCAAGGCACTATATAGTGCAGGGCAAAATTGCAGACGCT
>JAISZB010000048.1 GCA_031269465.1 Clostridiales bacterium
ATTATGCATATCGGGAATATTATAAAGGAAAATAGACAGAAATTCAATAGTTTTATGACATTGACTAAATTAGATGTAATATACCATTATTTGTAAATAAACTCATGACTGTCAAGTAAAAGACATATAATTAGCAGTACCATTGAAGACAAGCGCATAGCTTCTTAGCTATAGGCAACAAAGGCATAAAGGAGGCCACATAGCTACGGCTTTGCAACTCTCGATACAGGCTAAAATCCCTTGAAAGCCTGATGTATCTCCTATAGCCAATACAAAATCTATTGCCCATAGCACACACAAACCTCGTCCATCGAGAATATAATGTATCATTCCACATCAGCAAAGCAATGAATAGGACGCAAAAATTTAGCAACTGACAGTTTTTTGCTTATGTTGCCGTCCAATATGATTGCAAGATGCTAGAGAGATTTTAAAGGAGGCAAATGAGTTGCATCATTCAAGTGAATTTTATATGGGCAATGACTGCAATAAGGATCCTGGCAGGGAATGCGGATGCGACAGTTGCTATTGCATCGGCCCGCAAGGAGACACCGGGCCGGCAGGCCCTGCTGGACCGCAAGGATCTGCCGGTCCTGCCGGAGCGCAAGGCGCACAAGGAGAGACAGGTCCGGCAGGGCCTCAAGGGAGTCAAGGGCCTGCTGGGCCGACTGGAGCGCAGGGAGCGCAAGGCGCGCAAGGCGAGCCGGGTCCAGTGGGCCCGCAGGGGATTCAGGGCGATCCCGGTCCTGCTGGGCCGGCTGGCCCGCAGGGAATGCAAGGCGTCCAGGGTGTGCAGGGAGATCAAGGTTTGACAGGCTTGCAGGGACTGCAAGGCATTCAAGGCGGCACTGGACCTACGGGTCCGCCAGGGCCGCAGGGTGCCAACGGAGCAGATGGAGCTGGAGTCAGCATACTAGGTTCCTACAACACAGTTGCAGAGCTTGTAGCTGCCCATCCGACGGGAAATGTGGGAGATGCCTATCTTGTCGGCGGAAACTTATATGTCTGGAGCGCGAACAGCAATGCCTGGTTGGATGTCGGCAACATTCAAGGCCCGCAGGGACAACAAGGGATCAAGGGTGACACCGGACCTACAGGTCCGCAAGGACAACAAGGTCCGCAGGGCGCTCAGGGGCCGGAAGGCCCGCTAGGCCCGCAAGGCCTTCAAGGCATTCAAGGTCCGCAAGGTGATTCCGGGGCGACAGGCCCGCAAGGAATTCAAGGGATTCCTGGTCAGGCATATCCGTTTAATACGGCAGAATATATAAATAGAACCGGCCAGTCCATAGCGCCTGCGAATATTCGGAATTCAAGAGTTGAATTCCCGGATCCCTTGCTAACTATAAACCCAAAGGTAACGCCGATAGATAGCAGTCGGTTTGAGGTAGTAGAAACCGGATTCTATCGCATATATTACAAATTTATTGCATATCGCTTCTCAGCAACCGCTCCTGTAGGAACTTATTTTTTTTCAATATATAAAGATAATACTGAATTATATCCTCAAACTACTATGCTTGCTCACTTTACAATTAACGGGGACTATGAAACAGTGCAAGACGAACACCTTACTAATTGTACTGCAGGGACTGAACTCTCTGTACGTTGCACAAGCTATGCCGGAACTCTCCCAACCTCATTTTCATACGAACTTGCGTATATACAGTTTGAAAAAATAGCGGATTATTAAGAGAGATCATACTAAAGTACGCAGAAATAACTTTCAATAAATCTCACCTATTTTGAAATTGCTTTATGCTAAGCATTCAATTAATGCTGCAGCTTCTAAATAGGATCATTTAGAGCTTATCAGTAAATAGCGTGAAAGGTTATTTCGAGCCACTTGCAAATTCAAAGAATCCTTAATTTCAGGCACTGCGCCTTTATTACAGATAACCCCATAGTGTAAATTGGAATCGAAGAGCAAACACAAGTTTTTAATTGCAGTAGATAAAGGCTCAAAATATCCTTAACTGTATTTTGAAGCTTAAATAATCCGTGTATGGATGCGCAAAGGCATGGGAGCGCATATGCCGGATGAGCGGCTTTTCATAGGCGCAATGACAAAGGCGGGATGGTTCATCCCGCCTTTGTCATTGCGCCATATTCTGCTCTCACAGACCCATCAAAACTCCCTCACCAGGCCTTCTGTGAAAGAGACCCCCTGTCAGTCTTAAAAATCCAGTACAAATACGCCTGCTTTGACATATCAATCTTATATCCGATGTCTATGCTTGAAAACAGCCCGGCCAGCGCGTCCACTTGATCTCCGGCCGCAGATCTCAAAGCGTCTTCAAAACCTAAAGACGCATTTTTAGTAGCGGTATCCTCCAAAAAATTGTATGCCAGCTTGCGATAGTGGCTGACGCTTTCATCCGCCAAGGTTATTTCGATGGCATGCTTCAAAGTGGCGGCCCCTACGCGCTTGTACTCGTCCGGAAGAATGATCGGAAGGTTGTTTATGCAGTAGTCGAAGTAAAAGGTTATGTACTTCCCTTCAACCATGTACTCCGCCAAGTAGAACTCGTTTATCACCTGCTGGTCGTTTCTGAGAAACTGGATTGCCGCGTCGAAGTTCTCAATTATGTTTGAACTTCCCCTGGCGCTTTTATAGTTTGCGTAGTCCAGCACATCGTTTTGAAAATACTTTACTACAGTATTTTCATCAATGAAAGTGTAAATGTTATTTTCTCCGATAAAATACAGCTTTGCGGATGGGTTTGAAAAAAACGGATCAATTTTCCGCTCCATGGAGCCCATTAGAAGATCGCTTCCCATATAGGGATTTGTGATCTTAATTGCGGGATAGACGTAAGAATCAAAGGGAAACTTGGCGATGAACACATTCTCAGAAAACATTTTAAGATTTGAAAGCTCTGAGGATTCAAATGAAAGAGGGATAGTCATCTGCTTCACGGGGAGCATTAGCTCATATGAGATGAATTCATAATAAGCCTCATCGGATTCATCCAAAAAAAACACCCTGGTTTTATGCTCTTCTGGAGCGAAGATGATTGAGTTGAACTGCTTCAAATGAGAGGATAGAATTCCAGGCTTCTGGCCCAGCGCAGCGGCGAACAGCTCAACAGGCATGTCAAAGCTGTAGTCATAGATGTAAGAGGGGGTTTTAAAGAGCCTCTCATAGTTAATAGGAGACGCTGAGACGAATTCTCCCTCTTTCAGTATGTCATCCAAGACAACCTCGCACTCGAGAACTGCAGGACTTGAGGCAAGGCCGTTGAAATCAATCCCAAACCGATTGCTCCCGAAATTGGTTATAAGTCGGTACGGCATGGAGAAAAGATAGCTCTCATCGCTTCCGGTAGACGCTTTTCGGCTGAATATTGCGGAATACAGGTAGTTTCTCGTGGCAATGTTGCCCAGCCACAGCTGTAGCGTCAAATATATGGCCAGAAAAACCAGAGCGGCTATTGCTATGCTTTTAAATCTATTAATAGTCATGCTAAAGCCTCATATCTGTCAAAGCGGAGAATCATCGTGGTTCCTTTGCCCAGGTCGCTATTTATGCTGATCTTGAACCCATGAGCCTCCATTATCTCCTTGGCGATAGCAAGCCCCAGCCCGGTTCCCCCCATCGCTCTGGATCTGGCTTTGTCCACTCGGTAAAACCTCTCGAATACCCTTCTAAGATCCTCTTTGGGAATGCCTATGCCGTTGTCTTTTATATAAACGCTGAAATAATCTTCGCTAACCTCTATATCAACCCTGATTTCTGATTCTTCCAAAGAGTACTTTACGGAGTTGCTTATAATATTGGTAAGAACCTGGTTTATCCTGCCGGAATCCGCGCAGATGAAGCATTCTTCATCAGGCGGGCTGTATTTTATGGACTGCCTCTTCTTTTCCGCCAGAACAAGGTTCTGGCGTATGCTCTTTACAATCAAGGCGTCAAGGTCTATAACTTCAAGATCCAGATTCAGCTGGCTGTTGTCAAGCCTTGACAGCTCCAGCAGATCCTGCACCAAAACGCTCATCCTCGAGGCCTCAGAGTCCACAACCTTGAGGAAATTGACGGCTACGGCTTCATCCTCCAAAGCCCCGTCAAGCAAAGTTTCAGTATAAGTCTTTACGGTAGTCAGGGGAGTACGAAGCTCATGCGACACATTTGCAACGAATTCCTTCCGCATATTGTCAAGCTTCGTCAGCTTGGTCACATCCTGAATCACCACGACAATTCCCTCAACCTGGCCGTTTGTATTAAGATACGGCGTGATGCTTGAAGAAATGAATTTGTCCCCTGCGGCTATGGTAGACTCTTTGTTCCTGTCCCCATCGTCGAACCCCAAATGGCTCAGCACCTCAGTGGATGGGATCATCTCCAAATCCCCCAAATTCAGAAGATCCGCCGCGGCATTATTGGCATGAACCAAATTTCTCTGGTTGTCGTATGCCAGGACCCCATCCGTCATATTGTCCAGCACGACTTTGATCTTGTTCTTTTCGCTTGCCATAGTGGATATGGTAAGGCTAAGCTCCTTTGCCATGTCGTTTATGGTTTGGGTAAGCTGGCCTATCTCGTCGTCGCTGTAGACTGGTATTTCCTGGTTTAGATTGCCCATCGCCATGTTTTTAGCCTGCTTTGTGAGGGCTATTATGGGTCCGGTCAGCGTGTTGGCCAGGAACAGCCCGAATATGGCTGTCAGAGCAAGGGCAATTATAATCATGAAGAAAATGGTGATGGTGATTTCTGATATGTTGTCATTCATAGCCGAAGCGTCAAGCCTCGCATATACGACATACCTTATTTCATTTCCCTCGACCACCGGAGTAGCGCAGGTGATCCACTCCTTCATCGTATTGTTGTTGTCCCTGTCCTTCTTCTTGGGATTCACTCCGATTTGCCCTACCAAAGCGCTGATGATGGCAGAGTCGGAAAAGTGCATGCTCAGGCTCTCCCTCGGCGCCAAGGTCTGGTTCTCCCCTCTGGCGTCTATGATGTAGCCCTGTATGCCTTGCGGTTGCTTCAATATGTCAAATCCCTGCTGGAATTCCTCGGGCGTGCTGTTTCCGCTTACAATTTCTCCGATGATTGTTCCGGTGAATTCCATAAGCTGGTTTTCAGCCTTTGCAATCTCGTTTGAGGTTATCTGCAAAAGCAGAAACACCCCGCTTACGATCATGACTATAAATACCAGCACGATATAGATCATTATGAGCTTCAGCCTTATGCTCTTCATTTTTCATCAGTGAAGTAATATCCGACCCCGCGCTTGGTCAGAATGTACTTCGGCTTCTCCGGATTCTCCTCCAGCTTCGATCGAAGCCTTCGTATAGTCACATCAACCGTCCTTACATCCCCAAAGAACTCAAATCCCCATACCTTCTCCAAGAGCTGCTCCCTGGAAAAGACTTGGTTTTTCCGAATCGCCAAGAATTTCGTGAGTTCAAACTCGCGCCTGGTGAGCTCAATTACGATCCCTTTTCTTCTAATCTCATAAAGGTCCAAATTGAAGGTTATTTCATTGAAGACCAGCATATTTGAGCCATCAGGCTGAATCGCCTCATTTCTCCGCTCGCTTTTTCTGAGATTCGCCTTCACCCTGGCCATAAGCTCCCGAACCCCGAACGGCTTTGTAACGTAATCATCCGCGCCCATTTCAAGACCCAAAACCTTATCTACTTCTTCAGCCCGCGCAGTAAGCATGATGATAGGCGTCTGGGATACCTCCCTGAGCCTTTGGCACACTTCGAACCCGTCAAGCTTAGGCATCATTATGTCCAAAAGAATGAGTTCAGGATTCTCCCTAAGTGCAAGCAAAAGCCCGGCTTCTCCGTCGTACGCTTGAATTACCTCGTAGCCTTCTTTATTCAGGTTGTAAGTAATGATGTCCACTATGCTCTTTTCGTCATCCACCACTAAAACTTTACTCAAGATATCTCCTCCTCTGTTTATGAACTGCGAAGGCTCTTGAAAGCTTCCTATAATATACCGATGCGCAATCAAAAGCGCCGATTTTTGGAATTGCCTTCATCTCCAGAACCGGAACTTATGCCTATACTGATTTTCGTAGAAAACTGCCTTTTTTTGGAGCTTGATTATACAGCGAGTGCGAAATGCCGATATCAATCGCACCACTCAATGGATAATCAAGCTACAAAAAAAGAACATTTGATGAAAACCGGCATATTTGCAGCAAATGTTCCTGTTTTAAGCTTTACTGTCCGATTTCAAGGCGCAAATGCCGATATCAATCGCACTCGCTACACCGCTTTTCATCAAATGTTCCTTTTTTGGAGCTTGATTATCCATTGAGTGGTGCGAAATGCCGATCTCGGCATTTTGCACTCGCTGTATAATCAAGCTCCAAAAAAGGTAATTTTATATGAAAAGCAGTATA
>JAISZB010000053.1 GCA_031269465.1 Clostridiales bacterium
TTGCATTGATCCATAGGGATTCACTCCTTCATTTTTGTTTTCGCAAACTAAATGATACCGTGTTTCCCTATGGATTTCTACTGGTTATATCTGTTGCATTTCATTTTACAATGAACCTGATATGTAGGGATAGTGCTGCAGGCATATAAAACCTTGGAACAGCATTGGCGAAGGGCAGCCAGCCCCAATATTAACAGGATAAAGAAAAATCGACAAAGGTATGGATTAATTACTTAATTTAACAAAGTCAATTTAGAACAATTAGTAATAATTTAGATGGAATGCAATATGTTATTAGCTATTAAGAGTATAAAAAAACATTTTCAATTTTACTCAAACTAGTTCGCACGCGTTTTCTTATGTTTAGACGATGGGCTGGCTCCTCGAGCCTTGCCGCAACCGGGCCATGCGGGCTTGCCAACCTGCGGATCGCGGGCAAGAGACGGATGCTTGGGATCCCGCCGTCGCCCAGGCATCGGAAACACTTTCCCGCATTCCGCGCAAACGGAGCCATTCGATGTCGGCTTCGCGGCCGGCGTCCCCACTCACATAACCGGCCGCAGAACCCACGAGCCAGTGGTCGTGGAAGTTCGGATCTATTATATAGTCGCCAAAGTCGGCGGGGATTGTTGCGAACTGGTGAATTCGGCTGTGCGCCATGCTGCTGTCCTCACTTTCACTGATGGGCTGCGCGGCAAAAATAGCGCAGTTTTTGCAGGCCGAAAAAATCTCAAGCCCCTTGGCGGCCAGCGTAGCCGCCGAGGGGCTTTTCCATTAAGTAAAAGCAACGCCAAAACCCAAAAAGGCAAATCAAATTTTCACATCGGCAGCAGAAAAAGCTTGGCTGCTGAGTTGCCCGGCGGCGGCTTGGACGCCGTTGAGCGGCTACGAAGCTTCCCACCAATCCCGGCGGCTTTCTAACACACGACATCCAGAATCGTTTTGCCCTTGTAGGCGATCTCATGGAGCGCCGGCTTCTTTCCCTTGTTGAAATTGAAGCTGAGCAGATAACCCTTGTCCAGCGAGAAGCGGTCGAGGTATACCGCTTTTCATCAAATGTTTCTTTTTTGGAGCTTGATTATCCATTGAGGGTACGAAATGCCGAATCGGCATTTCGCACTACCTGTATAATCAAGCTCCAAAAAAGGTAATTTTATATGAAAAGCAGTATACCTGAACAGCTACTTCAGGTTCTTGATGTCGTAGAGCGAGGATCACGCTGTGAAATGCCGGCTGCTTCGCTTTTTCAGGTATACCGCCTTACAGTCAAATGTACCGATTTCGATGCTTGACTGTCCACTGAAGGGTGCGAAATGACTATATCCACATTTCGCACTAATTGTATAATCCGTCATCAAAATTGGAACTATCCAGTGCAAAGCAGTATGCCAGCGGCATTGGCCTCTCCCCCGGCATATGAGGCCTCAAAGTCGTTGGCCTTCACAAAGCGAAGATGATCTTTGGGGTTGAGGCGAAGCATTATCCCCCCAAAGCAAACTGCCCTTTTATTCATGCCATTCTCCCGTTGCGGCTTCTACAGCCTTTACATATCCCCTTGCAATCTTAGTGATCTCGTCGAAATCTCCTGTCTCCACAAGGGTCTTGCTGACCAGGTTGCCGCCAACCCCAAATCCGGCAGCGCCAGCAGCCATGAACTCCCTTATGTTTTTTGAGTCCACCCCTCCGACACCGATGAAGCGCAAGTGGCTCAAGGGAGCCCGCAAGGCCTTCAGGTACGCGGAACCCATCTGCGCAATCGGGAACAGCTTTATGAAATCCGCTCCGGCTGCATGCGCCTCCAGGCACTCGCTGGGAGTGAAGGCGCCGGGCATTGACACAAGCCCCGCTGAGCGAGCGGCTTTTATCACATCTGCGTTTGTGTTGGGGGAAATGACGTAGAGAGCCCTCGCCTCCGCGGCGATGGACAGCTGTTCCATAGTGGCGACTGTTCCGGCGCCAGCGTACATGTCTTCCCCATACCTTTTTTGGATCGCTTCAATTGCTCTGGCTACATCCCCGAAACTTTCAGGCCTGCTTTGGTTGAATGCAACCTCCATCATATGTATCCCGCCTGAGCAAAGCGCTTCGGCAAGCTTCAGGATACTCGTCCCGTCCAGATCTCGAACAATGGCGACAAGCTTATCCCGCAAAACCCGCGAGATGACTTTTTCCCGCATCATCTTAAAATCTCCTTCACATCCTTCTGGGATTGTAAACCATACCCCCAATGGAGAACGAAACGCACAGGCCTGGGCCTCCAAATGACTCATATGGAACTCCGACGGCTTGTCCGCGCATGATTTCACGCACGCCTTCCGCGTAAACAGCAAGCGTTTCAGGCGGCAGCATGTAATGCGAGCAGCCTGGAGGGTTGCCCTCGTCTTTGCCATGCGCAGGGTACACGCATTTCACCAGCGGCATTAATCCCTCAAGCGAGTCGAGGGAATTCGAGTAGTAACGCAAGCAGGCTGAGCTTTCCAGCTGTCCCCACACTTCCCATGCCAATACTAAATCACCTGTGAAAAGCCAGCCTTGGTCGCGCTCAAAAAGGCAAATGCTGCCTAGGGAGTGGCCAGGGGTTTCAATGACCTCAAACCGGCATCCCCCAAGATCAATTGAGTCGCCGTCCGCAAGCGGCGAGTTTATTTTGCATGGTCCCGGATTCCAGTCCAGGATGCCCTTTTCTTCCAGCTGTGGGAAAAATCCAGCTGAGATCCGCTCTTTCCCGATGCTGTCAAGCTCTTTCCATGATGCCGGCTCATCCCACTTGCCTACGAATACTTCATCAAACTGATTGTTTCCTGAATTGTGATCTACGTGAGCATGGGTGTTTACAACAATAATAGGCAAATCTCCAACCAGCGCTCCTATTTCGCATTTGAGATCAGCCAGGCCGAATCCAGTGTCAATCAAAAGCGCCTTTCTAGATCCTTTGATCAAGAACATGCTTGTTTTGCCAACTTCATCCAAAACCCACATGTTTTCATGCAACTGCGTGGTTTTCAGCACATCCATTCGCCCGCCTCCATTGCGCAGGCCTTTGGGCAGACCCGCACGCTTATTGGTGCCTCCAGCTTATTAAAATGCTCCTGAATCCGCATCGGAAAAGATGTACTTTCTCATCCACCTTTCGCCTTCTCCAGGCATAAGCTTCACTTTATGAAAGCACTCCGGCGACAAAACCGCTCTTGTGCCCCAAACAGCGAACCTTTGGATGGGGGAGTCAACGCGCTCCGCTATGGATGTCGGCAAATTCCGGTGCGACAGCGTCCATCCTGGGAATCCTTTCAAGTGCTGGGCATTATCGCAACTCATGTAATAGGCTTTTCGCTCTCCATAAACAAGGGCTGAAATCTCCTTGTCAATGCTTTCAACAGATGTTTTCAGGATGTACTTCCCGTCCACCGGCATTTGGTTCATAGAAAGAAAGCAGTGGCAATACTCATTCGTTTCAATTGGCTTTGTTCCCGTGTTCTTGAGCTGGAATGAAACCTCAATCCCATAATCTGTCACTTCATACACTTTTTCGTAAACGGCTCCGTATCCATTTATCACGCCGCTGTCAAAATGGAATTCCAACACATCGCCATGTTTCCGAAAACTGTAGGATGCTAAATCTTTAATCTCAAAAGGGTACATATGGGAGTATCTGGGCAGGAATCCCGCATCGGGCTTTTCTAGCCAGCCGACCCCTATTTTGAGGAACAAGCCTCCTTCATCCGCTTCATCATAGCCTATTGGCGCATCCAAGCCAAATTCATTTGCCAAGCCCAATCCGCCGGAGCTTCCTGCGACCACTGGGCTTTCAGCGCCGCAAAACGAGCATGTCCCTTTTCTAAGCTGGACAACAATGCCCATATGGTCAAACCTGGCGCCGTTATATGCGTCTGACGCCGCGTCTATGACAGCGGTCACATCGCCTTTCACCAAAGATATCATAGCATTCTCCTAATGCGCTCAAGCGAGCGTCATGCGTTTTAACCAGCTTTCCGCCAAAGCTTTTCTGTTGCCGCGCGCTGGAAAAGAACAGTGCCGCCGCAGAATGCGCGCGGAATCATCTATGTCCAAAGCGCGCAGGCAACCATTGGTATTCGCGCCTCATCTAACTTTTCGCCTAAAGCGCCGTCATCAGGATTGATGCTGAAAACGGCGGCGTTTCCTGAGCCCTGGTTGGCGGCAACCGCATAGAGCCCGTCTGCGGAAATGGAAAAATCACGCGGATCCCGCCCAGAAGACGGATGGAAAACCGGATTTGCCAAGGTTCCCTCGAAAGGATCGGCCAAGAATGCCGCAATACAATCAGCTCCCCTGTTGGTGCTGTAAAGGCGCCGCCCATCGTTGGACATTTTTATCGCCGCCGCGAGGTTTGAGGTTTGCGCATTCCAGCCCTCAGGCAGGGCTGAGATGGACTGCTTCAACGAAAAAACGCCGTCCTCGCCAATGCTGTACACATGGATCATGGCACCCATCTCTGTCAGCAGATATCCGCAATGTCCGTTCGGGTGAAACGTAAAGTGCCTGGGGCCTTCTCCGGGACAAGGGGAAACCCAAGGCTGGCTGGCATGCGCCTCCAGCTTGCCTTCTGACGGATTGGCTTGGAAGATGAGCAATCGGTCGCTTCCGAGATCAGCTCCGACAATGATTTTTCCATCTTTCGATGGAGTCATGGAATGGGCGTGTGGGCCTTCTTGCCTTGTTTTGTCCGGCCCGGCCCCGCTTCCTGGGATGACTTGAGACAATTCGCCCAGCTTTCCGTCTGGCAGCAATGAGAAAGTAAAAAAATCTCCGCTCATGTAATTGGCTCCAGAGATCCATTTGCCATTTGGCCAGACAGAAACATGGCATGTGCCAGAGCCTGCGGCTTCCACCGAATTTAGGTAAGACAAGCCTCCTGTTTCCGAATTGATCGACCATGCGCTTATCTTGCCCTTGTCTGGCAATTCATTGGCGGCGTACAGAAACCCGCCGTGAGCAGCCAAGTACGAAGGATTGTCAGAGTCATAAGATTCAATGAACTCCAGCTTTTGGCGCTTCCTGTCAAATGAGCATTGGTGGATGCCATGCCCCCCCTTGAATGTATACGCTCCAAAATAAAGAAAGTCCTTGTTTTTCATATCGCATCCTCATTGCCCAGCTCTGAATAAAACGGATTTTGGATTTGCAGTTAATTTAGGGTCTTTAAACTTAACCGGGCAATTTTGAAAAAGGGCATAGTACCCCCTTGGCATTGCAAAATATTGCACCATCATACTTAGATTTTTATGCGGTAAATTGGTGATTATTGCTAAGCCGCAACTTTTTCGCTTGAATTCGCGACAGCCTCCTTGATATATTCATTTTTATGTGAATATTTGCGGAACTTTGCTTGCCTGGCATCGTGGGCGTAAATTGCAGCTTGCATTGATTTATGCCCGTAATGGAAGCCCATCCTTTCGATCATTCGTATGAGCCGGTTTTTGCCCTCAGTCTTGCCGTTCGAAATATGATGCTTGAAATGGTTCAATATTTCATCAAGCCATTTGGAAATTGTAGCAACTACTTTGTTTAAAGCAGGTATGTTTAATTCAGATGTATCTATAATCCAATTTAATATGTAGTCTGTAGCTTCATTGTAGCCTTCAATTTTGTAGAAATATAAAATCTCCTGATAAGAGAAGTAGGCGTTGGCCAAAACATCGCTTTTGCCCAAGTAGGACTCCAGCCTGTCGAGTTCTGCGCCTGAAAGCTTGAAAAGAGAGCTTGCGGAGAGATATGAGTCTTTTTTTGCCTTTTTGTTATCTTCTTTCGAGCCGAAATCAGTAGATTTTCTAATATCATTTAAGGCTTTGGATGCGTTCTCTGCTACGTGAAAGGGATCTATGCATACATCTGCGTTCGGGATCGCTGTATCAGTTTTATTTGATATGTACAGCTCATCCATAGAGAGGCATGTGAATTTTCCTGAAACTATATCGCTTTTCATGCGCTCGGAGTACTGTCTGGCAATATCCGCCACGGAAGCAACGCTTATACCGGTCTGCCTGGAAATTTCGCTCATAGTGGACGACCCAAGGCTTTCCATAATAAATCGCTCCATGCCTTTGGAAATTCGGCGCCTTGAATCCAGCCCCGCGATTTCTTCATTGAAAGTGCGCCCGCAGGCGGGGCATTTGAATCTTATCTGCGTGAACCTGTAGTAGATGGGGATTCCGTTGATTTGCCCCGCATGAACAGTCCTCTCGATGTATTCGTGGATCCCCGCGGTTTCGCCGCAGCAGCCGCAGCCGGACGCGCCGGGCCTTCTTCCTTTGAAATGCAGGACGACGCCGTTTTTCTCTGAATGCTGGTTCAAGTTCTTGAATCTGCGGCTCAATTCTTCAAATAAGCTATCTGTTGTAATTATGTCGCATGCCATGTATTATCAGCCTCTTGTCGGTTTATATTAGTGTATTTAGGCTTATTATACAACAAGCGGCAACTATCAGTCAATATTTGAGATGGATTTTTCATTAGACGTTTTGCACAAAAATATAAAATATTAATCGATTATTTCTACACCATGGCTTTATTTAGCTAATGGATTGCCCGGTTAAGTTTAAAGACCCAGAATTTATATATTTTAAAATTTAAGTTCTTATTCTGCATAAATATAAATAATTAATCGAACGTATTCAACGAAAGCCCCAAGTCAACTTGCAGCGCCAACTTCATTTTGGCGTTCCAAAATCCTAGGAGGGGATGAATGGTTCAATTCGGAGAAGAAACTTAATTACACATAATATAATTGATTATAGGCTTCATAATAAAGCGTTTCAAGGGATAGTTTTATCATTAAATAATTATGTATTCTAAATTTTGGTTCATCCTAATTTTTATGCCGCCAGGCTTTTTGCCGGCCAAGTGCGC
>JAISZB010000055.1 GCA_031269465.1 Clostridiales bacterium
CTATTGCTAAATATTGGCTTTTTGCAAATTTACATACCTAAAACCGCAACTTTGCGCAAACGGCGCCTCCTTAAGTGGTTTCGTACTAAATTACCTTTTTTGGAGCTTGATTATACAGGCTTCTATGGATAATCAAGCTCCAAAAAAGAAACATTTGATGAAAAGCGGTATATCCAATGTTTGCGCTTGAAAGGACGTCTTTCATCATGGCGTAGATATGATTTCTGACATCATCCCTCGAAAAGTCCAGAACCAGCTGGTTTCTCGAGCGGCTGCAACCTCTGCCTTTTGCATGCAGGCACCAGTCCGGGTGGGCTTTGTACAGTTCAGAATTTGGGGATACCATTTCGGGCTCGAACCAGATTCCGAACTTCATTCCCAGATTATTTACCTCATCGACCAGATGCTTCAAGCCTCCCTTGAGCTTGCCTTCATTGACATGCCAGTCTCCGAGGCTTGTGTTGTCGTCATTTCTCTTTCCAAACCACCCGTCGTCCATTACAAGCATTTCTATGCCGAGCTTTGAACTCTCTCTTGCGATGGCCAGAAGCTTTTCCTCATCAAAGTCGAAATAAGTGCCTTCCCAGTTATTTATGAGCACGGGCCGCCTTTTATCCTTATATCGCCCTCTGAGCAAGTGCTTTCTCATCAGATCATGATAAGTCCTCGATAAGCCTCCCAATCCCTCTGAGGAAAAGCCTATCAAAACTTCTGGCGCCGCAAAGGACTCGCCTGGCTCCAGAAGCCGGCTGAAGTCGTATGGGTTTATGCCCATGAGGATTCGCGTTCCGCCTGTGGGGGCGACCTCTGCAGTGGCGATAAAATTGCCTGAGTACACAAAGGAGAAGCCGAATGCCTCCCCGAAATCTTCAGTGGCGGCATGCTCTGCCAAAGCTATGAAAGGGTTGCACTGGTGGGAGCTTTCGCCCCTTATCGAATCCACGCTTTGCTTGCCCGCATGAAGCGCGTGCCGGTTAGGGCGCCGCTCTCTTCCCCATGCCCCTGTAAGCGTAATTAAGTCGTAGTCGCTGTTGTCCAAATCAAGGCAAGAGGAGAGGATGCGCCAAAGAGTCACGGGCGCTTTCATGCTTTTGACATCTACGCTCTTGGCGATGACGCTTAATTCTTCAAAGGCTGTGAAGCGGAGAACGATCTCCAGGCCTAAATGCGCATCCTCGCACAAAATCTCAAGCGTCTGCGCTTCATCGTCTAAGGCGAATGTCGCAGGAAGCCCAGGAAGGCTAGGTTTCCCCTTTTTTATTACGTGTGACTTGTATCTTATGTCACATGCAGACTGCCCTGCGGCATCTAGAACCTGCAGGCACGGCTCGCGGAAATCTCCTATTCCCGAAGCGGGATACTCCAAAGGGATGCTGTCGATCCATTTAAGCTGATCTCTGGCGCCTTCTCCCCATTGCGGCAATTCATCAAGCATCAGGAGATGGGACAAGTCATTGTCGGGCAGGGCGCGTCCCGCATAAACATGAGCGAGATAGCCGCCTTCCAGAACTTTCATATGATAGGAAAAATCCTTCGCTCTTAATATGAAAACCTTCGTCTCTTCTATGAATTTAATTATGTCAGTCACCTTTAAAACTAGAATGAAAAACAGAGATCAGATGCGGGCGCCATAATTTGAGAGCTACTAGACGCACTCAGAGAGCGCTGATTTAGGAAAGCTTAATGACTTCAAACTCAAACCCGTCAAGAACTCTTACTTCCAGAAGCTCGTCGAAGCCTTCTGAATACGTGGGCGTTTCAAGCTTTTTTGAGGTCATGGCAATGGCGGAGGCGGGCAGGGTTCCGCCGCGCTTGGAATTTCTGGCCAAAGCGTCCTTAAGGTTTGTTTTGAAGTAATATCCGATGACTCTATATCCCTCAGGCTTGGCTGCCATTATGTACTTTTCCCTATCTTTGGCAGTTGAGTTCGTATTGTCTACAACAAAGGATTGCTTGGCTTTAATGCAGGCTTCCAGCATTATCCTTTCCCTGTTTCTTGTCTTAAGCATGTCCAGATTTATGATGATGTGGGTTTTGTAGAAGCGCTGTTTGCAGAATTCGCTCTTTCCGGAGGCTTGAACTCCAACTAAAATAACCGCATCCATTGGCTCTCTCCTTGTACTTACAAATTTCCATAAATAAGGCATGAGATAAATATATGAGAATTCTCTTTTGAAAGCTTTTTTCTATATTGATGCGCAGTCAAATGCTTAAGCTTTACCATGCGAATTCGCATCCGCATAGATAATTATAGTAGGATTTGCTTGTAAAGACAATATGCGCAGCTTAATCCAGATAATCCTATGAGAAAAGTCAATCTTCCCTTTGAGTGCATTCCTATGATTTTTTGAAAGTTTATAGCTCGTAGCCAGCTATCGGAATAGGTGGAACAAATGACGATAGCGGAATTTCGCACCAATTGTATAATCAAGCTCCAAAGAAGGCGGTTTAGTACGAAAATACATTTTATGGACAATTGTACATGCCTCAACACACAAATGGCTTAATATTTTCATCCTTAGTGGTGAAGCGAAGCTTCATAGGGGTTTCTATGAAATCAGTATGGATGATGGAGGCTATTGCAATGAATCCATCCATTCGGTTCGTTTATTCAACCTTCCGTCGGAGCGAAATGAATCGCGCGTATGAACCAATAGGATCCCAATCATAGTATAAGTTCATGTTCCTGGAAAGCTTTGCAGCAAAGCCTGCAAGTTTTAAGGCTGTTTGGGCTTGACAGTTATATTATACAGTAGTCCGCCAGAGATACCAATGATCATTTATATCGATTTGCAGTCAATTTGGAACTTGATTTTCCTCTTCCAGACTATACAGTCAGTACTTAAAACAGGAAATTGCAATTAACAGTAGATTGTACAGAATTGAGTATCAATAGAACCGCTGTAAAATCCAGCTCTAAGATCTGCAAATCTTCGCATCTCGAGCTGACTTTCTCTTTATTTTTAAGGATTGAGAATTGTCAAATCGCAATTGAGCCATGATGTCTTTTCTTTGGGTTTATGAATATACTTATCTAATACCAAGTTTTGTGATTTATTCTATAGGCAGTTATAGGAATTTTCTGCTTTTGCATTTGACATTTGATTATATGAGAGGTATTATGAAATCAGATTATTTTAGGAATAAGTGTAATAATCTTAGTTTTGGAATTGCTTTTTATTGTAATTAATGGTTCTTTGGTATGATTCTCGTTTCTAGATTTTCATGAATATGGATTTTTTGACGGGGAGGAAAAATGAAAAAATATATTGGCCATCGTACACTTAACACTGAGGCGGCGGCGGAGCTCGGGAGACATTCTTCTTCTACAGAGGATGAATACGCAGGGATTTCTGAGACTCTATACAAAAGCCGCACAGGGGTGTATTTCATCCACGCCGAAGGCAACGCCTCGGCGCTCTATAAAATGCTGTCCGGAAGACACTGCAGAAGATGGGCAAAGGGCGGAAACATCCGCGTCCTGGATTATGATGAAGCTAAGGAATGGTCTGTGAAATATTTGCCGCACGATCTCTATGAAGCTGAATTCGGGGACATCAAAGGGGCCAAGAATGAGAAAAAAGAGCAGATAGGGCTGAAGCTCCCTCAAGACATGAAAGCGCTTCTTGAGGAATTGGCCGCAAAAACTCAGTACAGCCTAAGCGGAATCACTTCTGACATACTCAGCTCAGCTCTGGAAAACGGTGACGCGATTTCCTCCAAAAAATCTATAAAGTCAAGCTCAACCAGGATGAGTGTTTATCTGACCCAAACAAACATAAGAAAGCTTGACAGGCTGAAATCACAGAATAATGCATCTAGAAATCAGATAGCGAAAATGCTTATAGAAAATCATTTAGATAAAGCGGCGAGCTCGCTTTAAGGCGGCTTGCCGCTTTTTTGAGTTCTTGCTTTTATGTCGAGATTTCGTCTAATCATCTGCGAGCTTTCGCAATCAGACGCTTCCAACCGCTAGTATTTATTCCGCACATGCTCGATAGCGCACAAGAAGTCCTGGATGGCCAGCTTCTCCCCGCCATCCAGCGCGCACTCCCCGTCCATCAGGCCGAATACCTGATGCTGGTCTGATAGGATGGGGCCTGCGCCTATATATGCTTTTCTATCCATAATGGGTTTTAAGACAGCTTCAAATCTGCCATCGCTTGATTTAATTGTCCACCGTCCCATATAGTCCAGCTCACCTGCAGAGGAAACCGGTATGTAGAATGAAACTTCATCCAGCTTGCTCGATTTCCTGTTGTAGAAAAGCATATTCTCAGAAGCGCAGGATCTGTCAGAGAAGCCGTATCCCAAGTTGAAGCCGAAAGGCTTTCCGTCTATCAATCCGCTTCCTGTCCCCCAATACCAAGTATTGTCATAGGTCCAAACGCCTCGGCCCCAGTCCAGGGTTCCGAAATCAACATCAGGGTTGAAGATGAATTCCTCGCCTCCAAGGCGGGCTGAGCCTTTGGCTCTCATGCAGTTGACTTTCTGGTTGAGGTAAAAGCAAGTCGGCTTTTCCTTCCAGGCAGACGCAATGCATATTGAGTCCGTTTTCAAGTCTTCAAGCGATATGTCGCAGGAAAAGGGCTTTTCATCAAGAAAGCTGTCTATTTCGCAGGCAATGCGTCTTTGTCCTTCGCTTATCAAGTAATCAAGCTTGTAATCCTTCCCGGAAACATGGACGTCTCCAGTCTCTGACGTCTCCGGCAAGCCCATTTTGCCTCTGGGAAGGAGTTTCAGCATGGTTTTTGTAAAATCCCTCTTCGCTTCAAAGTCCAATAGCGAAACGCTGATAAGCCCTATATACGACATGTCAGAAATGGTGAAGGCCGCTGCATATTTTTTTGATGACACTAAGTAGTAATCCCACTCCTTAAGACGCATAAATCCTGTTTTTGCCTGGCGTTTGTTATACTCCCACACCAATTTGCCGGCGTAGCCAGGCTCTACTATAATTCCGTCGCTTCCAAGAAGAGGCTGAGGTTTTAAGACTTCATGCTGATTCCCCACAAAAACCCTCCAATCCCTTTATTTGAACTGAGCAGTTGCTTGCTCCTGTTTCCATAGATTTTAAAGTCTATTTGGACTCTTAATATAGCATTGGATAGTTCCGATTTTGATGCCTGATTATACAATTAGTGCGAAATGTGGATATAGTCATTTCTCACCATTCAATGGACAGGCAGGCGTCAAAATCGGTACATTTGACTGCAAATCGGTATAATCAATCTCCAAAATCTGAATTTCAAAATCATATCATTATATCCGCATGATGCGCAAGGCGCAAGTGCGGTGAATAAGGTTTTGCGCTGAAGCTGGCAGACTTCGCCTGCAAGCCTTCCCTGCTTCAGGGAAAACCAAAGCGGTGAACTTAGCGTTTGCCGCAGCTGTCCAGAGCATTATCAGAGTATATCCGCAGGCTTTATCATAAGGCCGCCCTGTCGCGCCTCTCTGCGCGAGCCGTCCTTCTTCGCCGCATGCAATAGCTCAGCCTCCATGATAATGGCAAGGGAAGCCTCCGCCTCATATAGGTTGATGGGGATCTTCAGTTGCCCCTTGCCTTATCAGCGAACAGCTTCGCGCCAGGCAGCCGCCTGCTCCCGATTGGCCGCGTCCGGTGCAGGCTCAGGGTTTCGAGCGTCCGTTTTAAGCATATTAAGCGTTACTGAGGCGATTTTCATCTAAATCGCCCCAAGGGCTTGTTTTTTTGCTATTGGATTGCTTGCCCATGAGGCCGCAACTTCAACGGCCTGTGGACGCTCCGGACTTTTTCAATGCCTGCGAATTTCCCGGAAGCTTTTTTGGATTCGCCAGCAGCGCAGGTTCGCCAACTCATCTTCTGGCCGCTTTTGGCTGGATGTTGCCATTAAGGCGCTTCGCCTTCCTGGCAGGGACGGGTTCAGACCGGCAATTCCGCATCCCTGCCTTTGTCAGAGAGCCGGTCGTCTTTTACGGCAACGCGCTGTCTAAGGGCTGCCGCAAAACTGCGGGCTTAAGCAATGCTTTCAAATCCATGCAGCCGCCTTGAACGTGAGCCGCTTTTCCGTTTCCATCCCAAGATTATCGGCAATCGCGCCTATTGCGCCGCCTGGCTATGTCTACGCTTATTTTCAGCGTTGCGGCGGCTATTTCCTCTAAGAGCTGATTTGCACGGCTTTCCATCATTGAATCTCCCCGAGCAGTCATTTTTGCGCGATTGGGCAGCGCGCATTATGATAGGGGGATTTTCTTTTGCTCAAACCTCATTTCTTTGAATTGAAAAGATTTTCCGCTTATCATAAAGCCTATCAAGTCGTGGATGGAAAGGTTTGGCGGCGGGATTCATCCCATTCTAGCAAAGCTATACTGATTTGCATTAAAATATACCCGTTTTTGAGCTTGAGAATCCATTGGGGAGCTGTATCGTCAAGCTCCAAAAAACTTCCATATGCGCCTATTATTGAGCTTGACTATCCAATCGCTTAATAATGGGTACTTGCTGATGCAAATCAATATAAAGAGAAGCATGCAGCTATGAGCGGCTTTTAAGCGGCATAAAACCTCAAAGCCCTGCTTCATGTCTTATTATAAGGCATTGAGATGGGAAAGTAAAAATAAAAATTTTGGTTGAGATAGGCATATTCTAAAAGGCACAATATTGCCACTGAAAAAATGTCTTAAATTATCATAAAACTGATTAATTAAGGAAATATTAGTGTCGAATAAATGCATTGCGTGCAAGATTGTTAAATTCATTTTTTTATTATAAAACTATCATCAAAACATCATTTTATAGTCATTATGCCTCCTGCATTATAGTTTATGCCTTGGAATTCAAAGCATGTTGAATGTTTTATGGCTAAGGGGCCATGAGAATTTTGAAGAATAGCTAAAATAATATTGACATAAATAGAGAGATTTGATAAAATAGATGGTAATTGCATTAGTGTAAAGTCAGCGAAGAATATGTATATAATTATATCCATATGACAACCGGAAAGTTTTAAAATAATGCTTTAAAAACATAAACTCATTGACAACTCCCCTGACAATTGATAAAATATTATCGATAAAGATATATCGATAAATTAATATCGATATATCTTTATCGATAAATGTTACTCAAACCCATATGCCGGGAAACTGAATCCATCGGTGTGGAAAGGAGCCGAGTCTCTTGCGGACAACGCCTGTTCCTTTGCAAATGTACCATCGGCTGAGCCTGTATTTGAACTATTTAAAGCAGGACAGCCTGAAAGACGCACCTTATATTTCCGCCACGGCTATTGCAAATGAGCTGGGGCTTAACGACGTCCTTGTCCGAAAAGACTTGGCTGTAGCAGGCAAAGGCGGAAAGCCCAAAATTGGATACTCACGAAGCGAGCTTATTGCTGATATAGAAATGTTTTTAGGATACAACGACAGTTTTGAAGCAGTGCTTGTAGGCGTGGGCAATTTGGGAAAAGCTCTCTTGTCGCATAAGGGCTTTGAGGATTGCGGATTGAAAATAGCGGTCGCCTTCGACAGCAATCCCGAACTCATAGGCACGCAGTACAAAGGCAAGAAAATACTCTCATCAGCGAAGATCTCAGATCTATGCAAGCGCCTTAACATTAGCATAGGGATCCTTACAGTTCCAGCCGCCTGCGCCCAGGAGGCCTGCGACGCGCTCGTTGAGGGCGGGGTGCGCGCCGTTTGGAACTTCACTCCGGCAAATTTGAAAACGCCTGAAAGCGTCTCGGTTAAAAATGAAGACATGTCCGCATCGCTTGCGATACTCATAAAGCTTCTCACGGAAAATTTGGAGAAGCGCGAACCGGATTAATCCCGTTGGTTTTTGGTTTTGCTGAAGCGCGGCCCCTTAGCGGGACGCGTGGAATTCATATACTGATGCGCGCTTGAACTTTCCCCTGCGCATTAGGATGAAAAAGTTCAGAGAGGATTGATGGCATGAAAGAGATTGACGCAAGTACGCTCGCAGCGGTTGACAAATTGGTCGCCAACGCGGAGAAGGCCCTTGAAGAGTACATGCTGATGACTCAAGAGCAGGTGGACGCATTCGTGCACGCCATGACGCTGGCGGGCCTGGACAAGCACCAGCTACTGGCGAAAATGGCCGTGGATGAAACCGGGCGCGGGGTGGTCGAAGACAAAGTCATAAAGAACATTTTCGCCACAGAGTACATATGGCATGACATCAAGCGCCAGAAAACCGTAGGCATCGTCGCTGAAAACGATATGGAGGGCTATGTTGAGGTGGCTGAGCCGGTGGGAATCGTCGCTGGAGTGACTCCTGTGACGAATCCTACATCCACAACAATGTTTAAGTCGCTGATATGCGCAAAGACAAGGAATCCGGTCATCTTCGCCTTCCATCCCTCAGCGCAGAAAAGCTCTTCGGAGTCCGCGAGGATTTTAAAGGAGGCGGCTATCGCCCACGGCGCCCCCGAGCACTGCATACAGTGGATAGAGGAGCCTTCCCCGGAGGCGGCGTCCGTTCTTATGAACCACCCGGGCGTATCCATGATACTTGCCACTGGAGGGCCGGGAATGGTCAAGTCGGCCTACAGCGCCGGCAAGCCGGCGCTGGGAGTCGGGCCGGGAAACGTCCCGTGCTACATAAACAAGAATGTAAATGTGGCCAGGGCATGCACAGATCTTATGATTTCAAAGACATTCGACAACGGAATGATATGCGCCTCCGAGCAGGCTGTAATTGTTGACGAGGAGATTCAAAGCCAGTTCGAAGAGTTCATGAGCGCCAACAACTGCAAATTCCTGACTGATGAGGAGACGGAAAAGCTGACGGCCTACGTCATAAACCGCGAAGGGCCGAGGCCGAAGGTGAATCCGGCCTGCGTGGGCCAAACCGCCTGCTGGATAGCCGAGCGCGCCGGAATTGAGGCGAACCCGAAAACCAAAATACTTCTTGCGAGGCTTCCCGAGCCGTCAATGGAGTATCCGCTCTCGCTGGAGACGTTGATGCCTGTACTTGCATATTTTGTATGCAAGGATGAGATTCAAGGGTTCGAGTACGCAGAGCGCATGCTGGAGCTGGGAGGGCTGGGCCATTCAGCCGTCATGCACAGCGACGATAAAGAACTCTGCATAAGGTACGGCCAGGAGATGAAGGTCGGTCGAGTCATCATAAACACGCCGTCGTCCCAAGGCGCAATCGGCGACATATACAATGCGAATACGCCGTCTCTTACTCTCGGATGCGGCTCCTTCGGAAGGAACTCCACCACGTCCAACGTCTCGAGCGTCAACTTGATAAACAAGAAGCGCATCGCCCAGAGGAGGACGAACATGCAGTGGTTCAAGATACCGCCGAAAATCTACTTCGAGAGGGACAGCGTTCAGTACCTGGAAAAGATGCCTAATATTAAGAGGGCGTTCATTGTGACAGACTCAGTGATGGTGAAGCTGGGATATGTGGATAAAATCCTCTATCACATTAGGAAGAGGGAGCAGCATGTGCACTGCGAAATCTTCTTCGATGTAGAGCCTGATCCTTCAGTTGAGACCATACATCGCGGAGTAGCCGCGATGACGGCCTTTGCTCCCGATGTAATAATAGCGCTGGGCGGAGGTTCGGCAATTGACGCGGCAAAGGGAATGTGGCTGTTCTACGAGAATCCGGACACGGACTTCGACGGGCTCAAGCTTAAATTCCTTGATATAAGAAAGCGCGCCTTCAACTTTCCGAACTTGGGAAAGAAGGCGCAGATGGTAGCGATTCCCACAACATCCGGTACGGGAAGCGAGGTTACCTCATTTGCGGTTATAACGGACAAGCAAAACGGAAATATAAAATACCCGTTGGCTGATTATGAGCTGACTCCTGATGTTGCTATAATAGACCCTCAGTTTGTGGCGAGCATGCCAAAATCAATTGCGGCGGATACAGGAATGGATGTTTTGACGCATGCGCTGGAAGCTTACGTCTCAATACTTGCCTCAGACTACTCCGACGGCCTTGCGATGAAGGCGATTGAACTCATATTTGAATACCTTCCAAGAAGCTATGCCAATCCTGATGATCAGCTTGCAAGGGAGAAAGTCCACAATGCGTCCTGCATTGCCGGAATGGCGTTCGCCAACGCTTTTCTCGGAATAAACCACTCGCTTGCGCACAAGCTCGGAGGAGAGTATCACATTCCTCACGGCCGCGCAAACGCTGTGCTTCTTCCCCATGTAATTGAATACAACTCGCAAAAGCCTGAAAAGTTCCCGATCTTTCCAAAATACAGCGAATTTGTAGCGGACAAGCGCTATGCTCAGATATCTAGGCAGCTGGATCTTGGAGGGGCGAATCAGGAGGAGCAGATAAAAAATCTCATTAAAGCGATTCGCGGCTTGATGAAGAGGCTGGGCATTCCGGGTAGCATCCGCGAATGCGGAGTTGATGAAAAGATATTTATGGCCGGTGTTCATGAGCTGGCGGGGGCGGCCTTTGGAGATCAGTGCACAACCTCAAATCCCCGCTATCCGCTGATAAAGGATCTCGAAGAGATATACAAGAAAGCCTATTATGGCGAAGGGGCCGGTGAAACGGAATGAGCAATGATTTTTCTGTGAAGTTCGAGCGGGTCTGCGATGTGCTGGACAAGTATGAAAACAATCCCAATAAGCTCATAGCCATACTCCAGGAGATTCAAGAGGAGTATGCCTACCTGCCTGAGGATATCATGACCTACGTCGCGACAGCCTTGGGGATCTCCCCGGGGCAGGTCTTCGGAGTGGCGACCTTCTATTCGCACTTCACCCTTGAGCCGAAGGGGAAATATGTCATTAAGGTTTGCGACGGCACGGCTTGCCATGTCAAGAAGTCCGAAGAGATACTCAAGGTTCTCGAGAAGGAGCTGGGGCTTTCCTCCAAGGTCAAAACCTCCCCTGACAGCCTCTTCACGCTTGAGACTGTGGCGTGCCTGGGCGCGTGCGGGCTTGCTCCCGTGGTCGTTGTAAACGAAGATGTGCACGGGGCGATGAATAAGGACAAGACGCTGGCGATGCTCGCGAAAATTCGAGAGGAGGAGAAAACACATGCCTAATGCAGCTCTTGATCTTGAGCTTCGGAAGCAAGTTTATGAGGACGCCGCGAGCCTCTACAAATCAAAGATTGTCATCTGCGCGGGCACGGGTTGCATGGCGAACGGATCCATGGCGATTTTCCGCCGCTTCCAGGAAGTTGTAAAGGAAAAGGGCCTGAAGATCACAGTCTCCCTCAAGAAGGAGGAGGCTGACTACCTGCTGGCTGAAAGCGGCTGCCAGGGCTTCTGCCAGATGGGGCCGCTGGTGACTGTCTATCCCCAGGCCATCCTCTACACCAAGGTGCAGCTGGAGGATGTCGAAGAGATAGTTGAAAAGACGCTCATCGGCGGAGGCTACATTCAGCGGCTTCTCTTCGAGAGGCCCGACAACGGCGAAAAAGTGGAGGACATGCGCAAGATTCCCTTCTATGAGCGCCAGCACCGCTTGATGCTGGCTTTGTGCGGCAATATCGACGTGAATGATCTTGACGAGTATATAGCAAACGGCGGCTACTTCATGGCAAGAAAAGCCGTCCTGCACATGACCGATGAAGAAATCTGCAAAACAGTCCTGGACTCCGGACTCAGAGGCCGAGGCGGCGGCGGATTCCCTACGGGCCGCAAATGGGCCCTTACAAGGGTTCATGAAAACGATGTGAAATATGTCATCTGCAATGGCGACGAAGGCGATCCCGGCGCGTTTATGGATCGCTGCGTAATGGAGGGAAACCCCCATGCGGTGCTTGAAGGCATGATAATAGCCGCAATGGCGGTAAATGCCACAGAGGGCTACATATATGTGCGCACGGAATACCCGCTGGCGGTCTCCAGGCTGAAAAAGGCCATATTGATCGCCAGAGAGTCCGGAATCATCGGAAAAGGCATCTTTGGCTCAAAGAAAAACTTCGACATCCAAGTGATGGAAGGCGCGGGCGCCTTCGTCTGCGGCGAGGAAACCGCTCTTATGTCTTCCATAGAGGGCAAGCGCGGAATGCCTACGCTCAAGCCTCCTTTTCCGGCTGAAAGCGGCTTGTTCGGCAAGCCTACCGTCATAAACAACGTCGAAACCTTTGCGACTGTCCCCCTGGTGCTGAGATTGGGTGCGGAAGGGTACGCAAAGCTCGGAACCGCAAACTCGAAGGGCACAAAGACATTTGCCCTGACGGGGCATGTGGCGAATACAGGACTGATAGAAGTTCCATTTGGAACCACCCTCAGGGAGATAGTAGGAGAAATCGGAGGAGGCGTGGTAGACGACGACGGCAAGCTTTGCGGCTGCGACTTCAAGGCGGTTCAAATTGGAGGCCCGTCTGGGGGATGCCTGACTCAGGAGCACTTGGATCTTCCGCTTGACTATGACAATCTTACAGCTGTAGGCGCCATGGTTGGATCCGGCGGCCTTGTTGTAATGAACAAGAATACCTGCATGGTGAAAATAGCCAGATTCTTCATGCAGTTCACCCAGAACGAGTCTTGCGGCAAGTGCGCCCCATGCCGCGAGGGAACAAGGCAAATGCTCGCCCTCCTGGACGACATCATTGAGGGGAGGGCTACGGCGGATACGCTTTCGCTTCTTGAAGAGCTGGCTCAGCTGGTCAAAGTGAGCTCTCTGTGCGGCTTGGGCAAAACCGCCCCGAATCCGGTGCTCTCGACTCTCAAATATTTCAGGGAGGAATACGACGCGCACGTGTTCACAAAGCGCTGCCCCACAGGAAACTGCGAGGCGCTTGCCGTGTACAGGATAATTCCGGAAAAGTGCAAGTCCTGCAGCATCTGCGCCCGCAAATGTCCGGTCAATGCCATAAAAGGCGCAAAAGGAGTTCCATATAAGATTGATCCCGAAAAATGCATCAAATGCGGCGCTTGCATTGACAGCTGCAAATTCGGCGCAATTGTGAAAGGTTAGGGTGATTAGATGAAAGCCAGAACTGCAGTCATTGACAATGCAGTTGTAGTCATTGAGGATGAGAAGAACCTATTGGAGCTTATCAGAAAGGCGAACATAGAGCTTCCCACCTTCTGCTACCACTCTGAAATAAGCGTTTACGGCGCATGCCGCATGTGCATGGTCGAGTGCGAGGGCAGGGGGATAATCCCCGCCTGCTCCACAAAGGCCGAAGACGGGATGGTAATCCGCACCAATACAAAGAGAATCCGTGAAATGCGCAAAATGATAATTGAGCTTATGCTTGCAAGCCACGACACAAGTTGCACAACATGCCCTAAAAGCGGCGACTGCCGCCTTCAGTCCATTGCGAAGCAGCTTGGGGTGGATGCGGTCAGGTTCAAGCAGATGGGAAAAGTCGAACCCATAGATGCGACATCCGACGCGATTTTAAGGGATCCGAGCAAGTGCATTCTCTGCGGCGACTGCGTGCGCGTATGCAATGAAATCCAGTCGGTAGGCGCATTGGATTTTGCATACAGGGGAGCTCAGGCAAAGGTCGTAACCTGTTTCAATAAAGGCATGGGAGAGATCGAATGCGTTAACTGCGGCCAGTGCGTCAAAGTCTGCCCTGTGGGCGCCCTTACGATTAAGAGGCAGATAAATGAAGTCTGGGACGCGATCTATGACAAATCAAAGACTGTTGTAGTGCAGATAGCCCCTGCAGTCAGAGTATCCATAGGAGAGCATTTCGGTTACGAACCTGGAACTACGACAGTAGGAAAAATCGTTACCGCCCTTCGGCGCATGGGTTTTGACAAAGTCTACGACACATGCTTCGGAGCGGACTTCACCGTTGTTGAAGAGGGCAAGGAATTTCTCGAGCGCTTTAAAAAAGGCGAGAAGCTCCCGCAATTTACCTCCTGCTGCCCGGCCTGGGTCAAATTTGCAGAGCAGTACTATCCTGAAATGCTCAATAATCTATCCACATGCAAGTCCCCTCAGGCTATGTTCGGCTCCCTCTGCAAAGACAAGCTCACAAGAGAGCTTGGGATATCGCGCAAAGATCTGGTTGTAGTCTCCATAATGCCCTGCACCGCTAAGAAATTCGAGGCGAAGAGGGAAGAGTTCAAAGTTGACGGGAGTCCGGATGTGGACTATGTTCTGACTACAAATGAGCTTGCCCTTATGATGCAGGAGAGCGGCATAGAGTTTAGCAAGCTGGAGCTCAGCTCATTCGACATGCCATTCGGCTTCTACACCGGAGGAGCGGTTATTTTCGGAAGCTCTGGCGGGGTATCCGAAGCTGTTCTCAGATACGCCGCCGCATCCCTGCAAAAAGGCGCGCCGCAGGAGTTCAAGCAGTTCAGAGGCAATGACGGGACGAAAGTAGCTGAAATAGAAATTGGCAATGTTTCGCTTAGGCTTGCGGTCGTAAGCGGCCTTTCAAACGCGAAGAAGCTTATAGACCGAGTCCGCCAAGGCAAAGAGCACTATGATCTCATAGAAGTCATGGCATGCCGCGGAGGATGCATAAACGGCGGAGGGCAGCCCATCACAGAAGGCAAGGCGGCTGTATCCGAGAGATCGAAGGGATTGTACGACAATGACAAGATGCTGGCCTTCCATATGTCCGCAGAAAATCCATATCTCCAGCAAATCTATCACGAGGATTTGACGCCGGAGAAAGCGCATGAACTGCTTCACACAGGATATGAAAACAGGCGGCGCATCACCCAGGACGATTTCGTCTTGAGCGCGGCTACGGAAACCGCCGGCAGCAAATTGAGCCTCAATATATGCTTCGGCACCAGCTGCTTTATAAGAGGAGCGCAGACTCTGTACACCCAGCTGATGGACTACATCAGGGACAAAGGATTGGAGTCGCAGACAGAGTTTACTGCCAGCTTCTGCGGCAAGCAGTGCAAAATGGGACCTGTCATGGTCATAAACGGGAAAACCCTGGATCACTGCACAACCGAGCTTGCCGTCTCTGAAATAGAGCAGGTTTTGGGCCTTGCCGTTTCCCAATGATAAATAAAAGCTTGGCATGAATCCGCAAGCGCAGCATATGGAGCCAAGCCTCTGCCCAGAGAAATGAAAGGGCGGGGGTTTGGCTTTTGCCTGCTGGCAGCGTCCTTGCGGGCCGCGATAAAATCGGAATGGCTTGCCGCCAATCCAAAAAACAGCAAGGAGGGGTTTCTTTGGCCAAAGCAATATACACTGTTCTCGCAAACTGCCAGGATTGCTATCGATGCGTGCGCGCATGCCCGGTGAAGGCCATAAAGGTGTCCGGAGGCCAAGCTTCGATACAAGAGGATTTGTGCATCAAATGCGGGACATGCGTGCGTGAGTGTCCGCAACGCGCGAAAACCGTGAATTCATATGTCGATGAAGCGAAAAGGCTGATTCAATCCGGACAAGAGGTGGCGGCAAGCGTTGCGCCGTCGTTTGCCGCCCAATGGGGCGGTGTTTTGGCGGGGAGGCTGCCTTCGGCTTTGCGGCAGCTGGGGTTCAAGCATGTCTGCGAGACGGCTGAAGGCGCCAAATACATAACGGAAAAAGCCCTTTCAGGTGAAGAGTTCGGAAATGTATGCACGGCTTGCCCTGTCGTAATAAATTATATAGAGATGTACAAGCCGGATCTAATGGATGTACTGATACCGGTCACATCGCCCATGATAGCACATGGAAGGATGCTCAAGGAAAATTACCCCGGCTGCGCCGTGGTTTTCATAGGGCCCTGCGCCGCTAAGGCAAGCGAGGCGCAAAGGCCTGAAAACACTGGGGCCATTGACTGCGTCATAACCTTTGCGGAGCTTCAGGAGTGGCTGAAGGAAGAAAACATAGATCCGAACAACTGCTCTGAAAGCACCTTTGAGAATATCGGCCAGCTCGGGGAGAGCAGGCTGTTTCCGATCCAAGGGGGCATGCTCAAGACGGGCGGAGTGGCAAGCGACGGAACTGACAGTGAAGTCATCCATATAAGCGGAGCGGAAGATGTCATGGGACTCTTGGACAGCGAGGATCTCAGCTGGAGGTACAGGTATGTGGAGCCTCTTTTCTGCAAGGGGGGATGCATAAACGGCCCGGCCTTTCCAGATGGATCTAACGTCTTCGACAGAAGGAACAGAGTGATAGAATACGCAAAAAAGCCGACGCTTCCCAGCTTCAGGCAGCGACCGGAGATTTCATTCACCGCTTATTTTACTGATGAGAGCAAGAAGGCTGAAGAGGTAAGCGAAACTCAGATTAATAAAGTGTACGAGAGGACGGGGAAAATAGATCCGCAATCAAGGCTCAACTGCGGCGCCTGCGGATACGACACTTGCCTTGAAAACGCCGTGGCGGTGGCGAGAGGGCTGGCGGAGCCTGAGATGTGCATGCCTTATATGAGGCGCTTGGCGCAGCAGAGGACGGACAGGATAATAGAAACCACCCCTAACGGCGTAGTGGTTCTTGACAGCGAGCTATGCATGATAAAGATGAATCCGGCGTTCATGAAGATGTTCATGTGCAACAACGGCATACTTGGAAGGCGGATATCCTACTTGGTCAATTCCGACGGATACGAAAAGATGCTGGCGGGGCTTGCTGACGACTTCCAATCCATACAGAGCAAGTACGGCATAAGGTACCATGAGCATCTGTACGCTTTGAGGGAAGACAAGCAGTATGTAGGGATATACGCGGACATTTCCAAGATCAAGTATGACGAAGGGCAGATGGATATTGTAAAAACCCAGACGCTGATGCACGCGAGGGAGTTTCTCGATCATCAAATCCGCTTTGCCCAGGAGATGGCGCATTACCTGGGAAAGAGCACAGCGCAGAGCGAAGAGATCGCAAACCGGCTCATCAGCCTTTATGAAGAGGATGATGGCGCGAAATGAAATACTTTGATAATGTGAATTGCCAGAATATGAAGACTGGGTACCGAGTCTGCGGAGATCACTACGCCTGCGAGCGCTTTGAGGAGGGGACCATTTTCGTCCTTTGCGATGGAATCGGATCCGGAATCTATGCCAACATAGCTGCCATCACCTGCCAAAGCCGCCTTATGGAACTTCTAAAGCGGGGCATTTCCGTGCGGGCTGCCGCAGAGACAGTTGCAAGCTCCATGCATAGGGCAAGGACTGAAGACATTCCTTTTTCCGCTTTTTCGGCGCTGCTGGTTCGCCCAGACGGACAATTCACCATTTACGCCTATGAAGCGCCTGAAGCCATCCTGATCAAAAACGGGACTGCAAGTGTACTTAAGCCCCGATTTTACACCTATGACTTTGAAGTGGTCAGAGAGTCGACGGGAATGCTGGATCTGGGAGATTCCATCATCCTTTCGTCAGATGGGATAACGCAGTCAGGAATGGGCCGAGGATACGGCTTCGGAATCGGCGCCGACGGGGTGGCAAGCTATATCAACAGGATTTGCAGATCGGGAGCGGCCCTCGAAGAGCTTCCTGAGAAGATATCAGAGATGTGCATAGGGCTTTCCGGAGGGAAATGCGAGGACGACATGACGCTCTCCCTTATTTTCTGCAGGCAGGCGAACAGGCTGACGGTTCTCACAGGCCCTCCGTCTGTCCCTTCAACTGATCACGCTTATGTCAACGCGTTTATGAGCGAACCTGGAAAGAAAGTCATATGCGGATCGACGACTGCGGACATTGTCTCAAGAGAGCTTGGCAGACAGGTTCGGATGGTTAATATGAAACGGAAGAATTTAGGCTCTCCTCCGGAGTATGTCATGGATGGCGTCGATCTCACTACAGAAGGCGCCATAATGCTAAACCAAGCGTATAACATTCTGGATGAGCCTGCGGAGCTCTTTGAAGAGGACACGGTCGTTGAGAGGTTTTGCATTATGCTAAAGGAAGCTGACGCCATACACTTCATGATAGGAAACGCGGTGAATGACGCCCATGAGGCGCTTTTGTTCAAGCAGGTGGGCGTTCGCGTAAGAAGGGCTACAATCGGCCTTATCGCGGACAAGCTTCGAGGGATGGGAAAGCTGGTAACTGAGAAATGGTATTGAATGCGCGCAACGCGGCTGATATTTATGTGACGCGACAGACTCAAAGGGCTTAGATGCGCCGTGTCTCCTAAGAAGGGGCCCCAGCGTTGCATCGTCCGTCGGACTGGATATTCCACTGAGTTAACATCGCATGCAGAAAGAGAAGATATTTATATGCGCATGGAACCGCCTATCTTAGCTTGACTGCAGCGGACAGTCAAGCTAAGATAGGTTCATTTGGCCGCAAATCATCGGTAAAGGGTTCAGATCCTGAAAATGAGCGATGATGGATCTTGATGGCGCAGAGTATGTGGAGAAGGAATTGCAAGTCTAGCACTGCGCAATTTCAGATTGGATGCGGCGGTGAGGATCTTTTGCAAGCAACATCCCGATTAGCCGGCAATATAATAGCTGAAAGGCAGGAGGTTGGTCTGAAACAAAACCGCTCAGAACCACCCTGATTTGGTTGCAGAGCTTGTCATAGATGAAACGCTCAGGAACATTCGCAAAGGCAGGCTTCATGCAGTGAATCTCTTTGCAGCGTGGAAGTCCGGTTTCAAACGGTCGAAAAACGCTTGGTCAAGGTCTCGCTCGAAGTCGAAGCCGAGACCGACGAGGGCTTCACCCGGCAGATCGTAGGGACAATCTCCGAGAACTGCCGGACGTTGCGAAAAATCACTTTTTTTGATATTTCAATTGTGTCGCGGAGACTTTCATAGAGCATGCCGAGTCAATAAACCTTAATAACGCAATTCTAAAGCCTTTTGATAGTTGAGCCGCTGGCATGCAATTGCAAGTCCTGATTGACTAGCCTAAAACTGCTTGACATCTTTCGCTTTCGGCAGTTGTAGTGGCAAAAATTAGATAGCTGGCGAGTGCTCGTATCAGGAGCAGAGACGATTCTGATGCTTGGGTAGAGGGAAAATTAGTGATAGAGATTGATCCCTGCGCGCAATTTGTTGAGAGCATAAATGCGATAATGGCAACCCTAGTGCTGTAAGTCTTAAACAAGTAATATTACTTTAACATAATATAGATTTCTGAATTTGCAAAAACCCGACCCCAAAATCACTTAATGCTCAGGATATTTTTTTAATTATATTGACAAAATAGTTTAATTCTGTTAATATATTTAAAAAAAATTAGGGGTGGCTGACATGTGGGCGGCAGAGATTATACTTCTTACTGACGCTCAAAGAAACATTTTGAATCGGATGGCGGACGGAACCCATACCCCGCTGCATTTCAAGACGCGATCCAAAACCGTCCTCATGGCCGGCGGCAAGGCGAGAAACTTCGTGATCGCGGAAAAGCTGTCCATAAGCGTCCGCGCCGTTGAAAAATGGCGCGGACGCTTCCTCGACGCCGCCGGCCTGCTGGCGGCCGCCGAGGCGGCAGGCCAATACTATAAGGTTAAGAAAAATCGACACGGATTTGGAGGCTAGAGCTGTTTACAATTAACCCAAAACTTGCTATAATTTGATTTGCATTGCAGATTGCCGCCAAACCAGATGAAGT
>JAISZB010000064.1 GCA_031269465.1 Clostridiales bacterium
CGTGGACGACATGCCCGCGCAGCTGATCTCCAAGGCGGCGGACTGGAACAACAGCCTTCCCAGGAAAATTCTGGGATACAAGACTCCTGCGGAAATGTTTGAGATAGAGATCCTCAAAATAACGCAAAGCGCGGCGTAGCGCAAGGGGCGCCTTCGCCTCCACCCGTCCCCAATCCCGCCTTGCCTACGGCAAAGCGGGATTGGGGACGGGTGGAGGGTTCCGCTCCCTCTATTTCCGCTTGGGAAGAGGAAAAAAATCCCTATGGCGACTGTTGCATTTGATATTGCAATTTATAGGAAAAATATTATTGTAGCCGCTAAAGGGGAATGCTTGACTAAGGCAAGCTATCGTTCTACAATTATCTCATGGTTTTATATGAGGGTTGGAGGAAAAGCTTGAAGGCATCTAAAAAGATTCCATTCGGAATTGAGCGCAAAATCATATCTCATATCACAACTGAAAGCTGGAGAAACGTCCCGCATGTCTGCTTCGTCTACGAGGCGGATGCAACTGGATTGATGGAGGAGTTCAAGGATCTGCCACAGCCTGGGCGTGAAAAGGTCAACTTCAATACGCTGCTTCTTCGCGTCATTGTGGAAGCTATCAAGGCAGCGCCTCAAGTCAATGCGCATATCCATTACAATCGCCATACGACGGCAGGATTCATTGATCAGCTTGAAAACATCGACATCTCTATGCCGTGGCTTTTGGATGATGGGAAGATGATGACCGTAAACCTCCGCGATTTCGGCAATAAAAGCCTTGTTGAAATGGCAGTGTGCATTGCCGATGTGAGAAGGCGAATAAAGTGCACCAACCTTGAGCTTGCGATGCTGGATGTTTCTCTTAGAGAGACTTTAAGCCTTGCCCGGCAAGGACGATTTATAGAGGTGCTTCGCAGATGCTGGGGGGCGTTTGCGGGGAAAAACCGCCTTCGGAGATTTTCCCGGAACGAGGTGAAAAGGCACAGGGCCATGCCGCGTGAAGACAAATTGGGAGTTCAAGATTTGGAGCGGGGCAGCATTGCAGTATCTAACATAGGCGCCTCCATCCGAGGCCTTTCGGGTTTAATGTCCATATTGGAGATAATTCCTCCTCAGATATTTGCCATAGGGATATCTGCAGTGCAGGAAAAACCTTCGGCGGTGGATGGAGCTGATGGCAATAAAGTCATTGAAATCCGGAAAATCATGCCCATATGCTTGAGTTTCGATCACCGCGCGTTGGATTTTGGAGATGTAGCGCCATTTATCCACGCGCTTGACAACGTATTTAAGAACCCTGAGCTCATCCATGGCTGGCTTTGAAGAAATGGGAATAAAGCGGAAATGCTTTAGTACATATTTTATAATGAATTGCAATTGTAGCTTTTTAGACATATTGTTTTTCATAGAAAACTGCTTTTTTTGAAGCTTGATAATACAGCGAGTGCGAAATGCCGTTATCAATCGCACCGCTCAGTGGATAATCAAGCTCACAAAAGGAACATTGAATGAAAATCGGTATACATATGACTGCTATCAGTATAATGCGCGTCGCATTCGAATTTTTGAGGGGTTTTATTCTGACGAGCAGTCAAACCTTTGAAGAGCCGCAAAATCCTGACATAAGGGATCTTTCCAATGCAAATCAGTATATGAAAAAAAGGGTCTTTAAACTTTAGCGAGGTTAACCCTGCGTCCATTTCATTATAAGTTTACGTCATAGGGATTTTATTAACCGTATTTTATATTTTGCACGGATAAGTTTAAAGACCCAAGAAAATCAAGCGCGCGCAGGGAGGATGCAATGTCTCTGATAGTACATCCATGGCCTCCGGTATATGACTCGTTTTCAAGAGTGCTTATATTAGGCACCATTCCTTCTCCTAAATCAAGAGAAATGGGATTTTATTACGGACATCCTCAAAACTGCTTTTGGAAGACGATTGCGCTGGTGCTTGAGCAAGAAGAACCAATTCGCGGCGTCCAAGCCAGAAAAGAGTTTCTTCTGCGCAACAGGATAGCGCTGTGGGATGTTCTTCACTCCTGCGAGATAGAAGGCGCGTCCGACTCAAGTATCAAAGAAATGACTGCAAACAGTTTTCGCCCGATTATCGAAGCGTCTGAAATATCCGCAGTATTTGCCACCGGAAAGAAGGCGTCTGCAATTTTCAATTCCATGTGCGCAGAAGAAGCTGGTTTGAAAGCGTCGTATTTGCCTTCAACAAGCCCTGCCAACAGAGCATTCCAGATCAAGCCTGAATTTATGGAGCATTGGTTGAAGCTTAAGCCGCTTCTCATGACGCATAAATAAAAGGTAAGATCCTTCAGCGTTCTTAGGATTGCCTGGCATTTATACTGATTTTCACTGAAAATTAACTTTTTTGGAGCTTGATTATACAGCGAGTGCGATTGATATCTGCATTTCGCACTCCAAAAAAGGAACATTTGATGAAAATGGTATATTAGAGCAGCTTGTTCAAGATATATTTGAGTCTGCCTATGCCGATCCCGGTTAAATGCATCTGTTTTTAATCTTGATTGTCCTATGAGGCTCTGCATAATCAAGCTCCAATAGGAATTTTTACATGCAGAGAGCATCATTAAAAGCTCGACTGAACAGCGAGCGCGAAATGCCGATAACTATCGCGACTTGAAAGTTAATAAACAAGTTCCTAATGGCAAATGCCTGCAAATCGGAATATGGCTGCAACAGAGTTTATACCGATTTCATTAGAGTTCCCTAGGCAATTTTCTATGAAAATACATTTTATGGACATTTGTCCATGCCTCAAACACACAAAGGGCTTAATATTTTCATCCTTAGTGGTGAAGCAAAGCTTCATAGGGGTTTCTATGAAAATACATTTTATGGACATTTGTCCATGCCTCAAACACACAAAAGGCTTAATATTTTCATCCTTAGTGGTGAAGCGAAGCTTCATAGGGGTTTCTATGAAAATCAGTATGACTGCAGGCAGCCGAAAATACTTGCAGAGATTAGAAGTTGACTGACGAACAGCATTTTGTTATAATCCCGATAAGTTCAAAAAAGAGGTGAGATTATGTCCGGCCACTCTAAATTTTCAAATATCAAGCATAAAAAGGAAAGAAATGATTCAGCAAAGGGGAGGGTCTTTACGAGGCTTGGCCGCGAAATAGCTGTAGCAGTCAAGTCGGGAGGAGCGGATCCGGCTGTCAACGGCAAGCTTCGCGACATTATACTTAAAGCTAAATCCAGCAATATGCCAAATGATACGATTGACAGAAGCATTAAGAAGGCGGCCGGCGATTTAAACGCCGTCAATTATGAAAAGGTGACATACGAAGGATACGGCCCTAACGGGGTAGCGGTCATGGTGGATGCTCTAACGGACAATCGCAACAGGGCGGCTGCGAATGTTCGAAACGCTTTTACAAAAGGCGGAGGGAACATGGGCACTACAGGCTGCGTCTCTTATCTATTCGATGAAAAGGGTCTTATTGTCATTGGAAATGAAGAGGAATTCGATGAAGACGAGCTGATGATGCTGGCCCTTGAGGCAGGGGCGGAGGATTTTTCCGTAGAGGAAGACGGATGTGAGATTCTCGCGGCTCCGGATAGATTTTCTGATGTTCTGGAGGCGTTGCAAAAAGCCAAGCTTCCAAACGAAATACTGTCTTCGGAGGTTACATTCATACCTCAGACTTACGCGATGCTTACAGATCCAGAGGATATCAAGAAGATGCGAAAGCTCTTGGATTTGCTGGATGAGGAAGACGATGTCATGAATGTATACCATAACTGGTATAATGAGTAGGCTCAAGCGACTTAATTAAAGAGCCTGAATTGATGGGGTTTGATATGCCTGATTTGCAACATGCCGATTTGCAGCCAAATGCACCTATTTTGCTTATATGCAATCAGTATATTTGAAAGAGCTTTTAATTGGCCTTTAAACCCTCCCCTAGAGCGCATGAAGAAGGGATTATGCGTAAGTCAAGCGCATAATCCCTTTTTAGGGCATTCCGACCCTGCCGCAAGCAAGAGGCTTAATTGCTTTGGGCGAGGGCTTCAGCCTTTTTCTCTTTTTCCGCTGCATCATCCAGAGGATCAAGTATGGAATTTATTTCGCTGCCCATAAGCAGTGAAGTCGATATTAGATTCAACCACATGATCAGAATGAATATTCCGGCGACGCTTCCATATACCTTCGAGTATTTAGCGAAGTTATTGACATAGATGTTAAAAACCTTGGAAGAAACTATCCAAGAAAGCACAGTTACCAAGGCGCCTGGCAAAAAGCTGAAGAAGCGGGTTTTTTTGCACAGGGAAGTTTTATAGATAAGCATCGTTGTAATCAACAGAACTCCTACGGTGAATATGAAGCCGACAAGATGTATAATCTGTTTTGCGATGTCTCCAAGCGGTATGTGCTGCTGTATAAGATTCAGAATCAAGTCGTTGAATATCATAAGGACGAGCATCGAAGCCAATGAAAGCACAAATAGAAGCATCAGGAATATGCTGGCCAGCTGGCTTTTTATGAAGCTGCGGCAGTACTTGAAGCCGTAGGTCTGGCTGATGCAGCGCATCGCTACGGAAAATCCGGAGGATGCGCTATATACAGTCACAAGAAGGCTGGCTGAAAGCACGCCTACATTTTTCGGGGCTATCTCATCTATGAATACGTCAAGGATGGAAGCCGCCTCTCCTGGCAAAGCGCCGGTTATGAGATCTATCCAGTATTTTTGATCCAGGTTCAGAAAGCCCAGCATGGACAAGAGGAAAATCAAAAAAGGGAAGAAAGCCAGCAGAATTTTATACGTCAGTTGGCTAGCCATGGCGAAAAGTTCGTCCTTGGCCGATTCTTTCCCAATTCTCACGAGAAAAAGGAAAAATTTCATAACAATCGCCCTTGCTTTTAGTTTATCTGAAGAGGCCCATTGGAAGTCTCAAGCACAAATTTGGCTTTTTTAGGGCAACTGTCAAAATTTATGGATTTTGCTTCTGTGAGCGAACTTGAGTTATAAATATAATTCATATTGGTAAGGCCCAGCTTTATCTGCCCTAAAGACGCGTGAGCCTTGATATGGTATCCGAGATCAGGCATGGTTGGAAGGTTCATGGTCATCTTCCCGTTTGATGTTTCAGCGTCCCAAACATATTCCTTGAAGCGGGAAAAAGTCGAGATGTTAATGGTCATGCCGCCATTTACGCTTGTCAGCTTCAAATTTGCGCAGTCAAGGTCAAGCGCGTCGATAATGCCGTTGAAGTTTTCCATTTGGGCGTTTTTGGCTGAGATGGACACCAAGCTCAGTTTTCCGTTGTTGGAATCCGCCTTTATGAAGCCTGCGGAAATTCCCTTGAGACGGCTGGGCCCGTTGGAGTTGGAGACATAGATGGTCTCAGCCTCAAGGCTTGAAAGATCCAGTGACGCGTTTATGGTGTTTATGGTTACGACATTGAACATCCTCTCCGGCACATACGCATCAACTGCGACTTTATCGAAATCGTCGTCATCGTAATTCAGGAAGTATTTGTTTCCGAGTTTCATAAGCTCTATGGATGCGCCGCTCCTTCTGGCCTTGCAAGAGATCTTCGCTGAAATCTTGTCTCCGTTATAGCCGTGTATCAAGACATCTCCATTGACGCCTGAGATGTTCAGTTCATTGTATCCAGACTGCACTTGCATCTCAAAAAGCTTTTCGTTTCCTCCCGCAGTTGAAGATGATGACGAGGATGAATAGGATCTCTTGGGCTCTTCGAGCGTTTTAGAGATCCTGTCAGCGAAATCGGAAGTTTTTTCAACTACAACTTCGCTGAACTTGTGAAGCTTCGGCTCCATGTCCTTTGCGAAGGCCTCGAATTTACGGCCGAGTTCGCTGGCGAAATCTTCCAAGCCCGTGCTTGACGAAGAGGAAGCGTATGGTTTGGCGCCGTCGGGCTTTCTTGAAGAGTTTGAGGCATAGCCTGAATACCCGCTCCCTCCCCCGGAGTGGGTGTAGCTGGAAGAGGATGCTCCGGAAGCATATCCGCCGGTTTCGCTTCCGGGGGTGGAAGTCCTGTATGCGCCGGAACTCCCCGCGCCTGAGCCGTATGAGCTGGAAGGCTTTGTGCCGGAGGCCTCTAAAAGGCGGGCCGCTTCCTCGGCGGATATCTTGCCGTCTTCCAGCATCTTTAAGATTATTAACTTTTCGTTTGCCATAGTCTTCCTCCGTTTTGGATCTTATGAAATTACGCTGCAGTTTTATACCTGCTATTAATTTTTTACATCGTTAATAAAAAGGGAAATGCCTTGATTAAAGAATATCTTGACAGGATTATGAGAAAATAAATTATATGTGGGATGAATGAGTCTCTTTACCCACACTTTCAAGGTGCGAAATGCCTATCGGCATTTCGCGCTCGCTGCGGCGTCAAGCTCCAAAATAGGAGCTTGCATATGCAGGCCAGTATAGTTTTGTTCATCATGAAAAGCCAAAGATCAAATTTATCAGTTGGGGCTTAAAAGCGAATTATAGACGCCTGGACGTCGTATATATAGTATAGGCAGTGAGTTGCGATTAAAATCAATGTTGTTTTAAATTAAGCCAAAGTCTCAGATCACTCAGCCTTCATAGATATACTGCTTTTCATATAAACCCCAATGACGTTGCGCTTCACCGCCAAGGGTGAAAATATTAAGACATTTGTGTATTTGAGGCATGGACAAATATCCATAAAATGTATTTTGGTACTAAACTGCCTTTTTTGTTGATTATACAGCGAATGCAAAATGCCGATTCCGCATTTCGCGCCATTCAATGGATAATCACGCTCCAAAAAAGGAACATTTGATGAAAAGCGGTATTGTCGGCTGAATCACGGATAAAATGGATTATCAGCATTATTCTGTGTTTTTTGTTGAGACGCTCAACCATTAAGCGCTTCAGCAAAAAACGCAGGAGCTTTAAAATGGTTGTCATTGTAAAGCCTTAATGAAATCTGTCCGGAGCGGTCAAGAAGCGTTAATTGGGGAGTTGTGCCATGAGTCCGGCTGCTGTTTTTCTCATCGCTTTGGGCTTGGCAGCAGATGCGTTTGCTGTGTCAGTCGCCAATGGAATAACGATGAAAAATTATAAGGTGTATTATTCCCTTGTATTTGGTTTTTATTTCGGCATTTTCCAGTTTCTGATGCCGGTAGCCGGCTTTTATGCCGGCCGAGTTTTTACCGACTCCATAGAGCAGTGGAGTGCCTATATAGCATTCGGCTTGCTTTCCCTTATCGGAGGCAAGATGATTTGGGAGTCGTTTTTCGGTACTGACGATGAAGAAATGATCGGAAGCGCGCACATATTCTCTGCAGGCAGAATGTGCATGCTCGCCTTGGCTACAAGCATGGACGCGCTTGCTGTCGGCTTCAGCTTCGCTCTTTTGGATGTTCCTCTTCTTGCAGCTTCGTCTGTGATTGGAGCCGTCGCCTTTGTGCTCTCAGGTCTCGGAGTGGCCATTGGGAAAAAAGTGAGCGGATTCTTCAAAAAAGGAGCGGAGTGCGCTGGAGGACTCATACTCATTGCCATAGGCGCCAGAATTTTAATCAGCCGCCTTGCTGGAGGCGCTTAGCGCTTGCAAATGAACTCTGAGGCCGCTTAATATAGAATACAGTTTTTTGGGATTAATGTCAAAAAAAATTTAATTTCAAGGATTTAAAGCCTGAAGGTAAAAGCTCCAGGCTTAAGTTTTGCCGCTAAAATTAAAGAGGCGCCCAGCCAATGAATAGGAATCTGCCTTAGGCGGGGGCGCGTGAAATACTTTTTCCGGCGTCGCTCCGTATATATACAGGATACTTACGCGCATCAGCAGATCCTGGCGTTTACTCTGAAAGTGAACGCGTCAATTCTGGCTATTAAAGCGGCTGATGCGGTGCGCCAACCTTTGCTGATGCGATGCGTCCTCTTTGCAATATACGAGGGTTTTGCTTAAAAATATTACTTATGCTTTTTAAAACTGAAAGGAGCGGCGCGCAGGCCACGCAGGTGTCTTTTAAAGCGTCAAAGCGCAGCAAGAGATGATGGAATCATATTTTGATATAGGAAGAATTGTAAATACCCAAGGAATCAGGGGAGATGTCAGGGTAGTGCCTTTGACATTCGATCCTGCCAGGTTTGAAAAGCTTGATGTTGTAGACATTTTCTACGAGTCCAGCCCAGGCGCCGCAAGGCCTCCGATCAAGCTGACTATAGAAAGGGTTTGGTACCATAAGCAGTTTGTAGTTTTAAAATTCAAAGAGATATCAGATATGAGCGCTGCGGAGAAAATTAAAAACGGGATCATAAAGATACCTCCTGAAAAAGCCCTTCCTCTTGAAAGGGATGAATACTACATCAGGGATCTTTACGGCATGAAAGTGCTAAACGAAGACGGATCTTGCCTTGGAGTCATAGAGGATGTCCTGCAGACAGGCGCGAATGATGTATATTTGGTAAAGGCGCCTGATAATGAGCAAATTTTGATCCCCGCGATAAAGCAGTGCATATTGAAAGTGGATCTTAAGGGAAACGCCATGACTGTGTCGCTCTTGGACGGGCTGAGGGAGAAAGGGCGAAAATCGTGAGTTTGCAGGAAGGGTTTAAGAGATGGTTTTTCATGTACTGACGCTCTTTCCGCAGATGGTGAAGGATGCTTTGTCTTACAGCATCCTGAAGCGGGCTATGGATAGAGGGAAGATAGAGATCAATTGCATTGACATAAGGGATTTTTCATCCGGCAAGCATGGACAGGTAGATGATGCGCCGTACGGCGGAGGAGCGGGGATGGTGATGATGGCTCCTCCAATCTATGGAGCGTGGCTTGCAGCAAAAGCTCTGGCTGAACCGGATGCGAAAGTTGTCTACATGTCTCCCAGGGGGAGGATGTTCACTCAGAGGGTGGCTGAAGAATTCTGCCGCAGGGAATCGCTCATACTCTTATGCGGACACTATGAAGGCGTGGATCAAAGAGCGCTTGACGCTATGGATGCCGATGAGGTTTCGGTGGGGGATTATGTTTTGACTGGAGGGGAAATCGCAGCCATGGCTGTGATTGACGCGGTAGCCAGGCTCATCCCCGGAGTTTTGGGAAAGTGCGAGTCTTATCAGCATGAAAGCTTTTCGGACGGACTCCTTGAGCATCCTCAGTACACGCGCCCCCCGGTGTTTTTGGACATGCCTGTTCCGGAAGTCCTCTTAAGCGGGCATCATAAAAACATAGCAGCTTGGCGCAGAGAAAAGTCGCTTGAGCAAACAGCCAAAACTCGGCCAGAGTTGTTGCTGCCGGATGTCCAGTTTCTCGCAAAAGGCTCGGAGCCGGGAAAAGCGGCTGAAAAAAGGGAGGAGAGCGCGCATTCAAAGCGCCGTGTGAATATGAAGGGCATAATAACAGTTCTTGGCAATGATCAGGTAGGCATAATAGCAAAGGTCTGCACGTATCTGTCGAATGAAGGCATAAACATTCTGGATATATCCCAGACAATCGTACAGGGATACTTTCATATGATGATGATTGTTGATATAACTAATTCAATGCAAGGATTTGAAGGCTGCGTTGAAGATCTGAGGCTAATCGGGGAAGACATAGGAGTTCAAATAAAGCTTCAGCATGAGGACATTTTCAACAGCATGCACAGAATATAGGCGCAAAGGGAGGAGTCCGCGCGCAGGCAGGATGCGGGTCTAATTAAGCGCGGCAGGGATAAATGATTTCTCATACGGAAGTGCTTGAAACTAATGAAATGATTGCAAACGCAAATCTGGATGTGCGCACCATAACCATGGGCATAAGCCTTTTGGATTGCGCTGATTCAGAATTAACCCGCTTCAACGAGAAGATATATGAAAAAATAACAAGAGTCGCTCGCGACTTGGTTAAAACGGGCGATGACATAGCCAAGCAATACGGAGTGCCGATCATTAACAAGCGCATTTCAATAACTCCGCTGTCAATTGCTGGCGCGGGGTGCCGCGCCGATAGCTATGTTTCCACAGCTAAAGCGCTTGACAGGGCGGCAAAGGCCGTGGGTGTAAACTTCATAGGCGGATTCACGGCGCTTATTCAAAAAGGGAGCACCGAGTCCGACAAGGCTCTTGTACGCTCCATTCCAGAAGCTCTGGCAACGACTGAAAGGCTGTGCTCCTGTGTAAATGTAGCTTCATCCAGAAATGGAATAAACATGAACGCCGTGAAGAGAATGGGCCAAATCATCAAGGAAATGGCTGAGCTGACAAAAGATTCCGGCTCAATAGCCTGCGCCAAGTTCGTAGTCTTTTGCAATGCGGTCGAAGACAACCCGTTTATGGCCGGGGCTTTTCATGGGGTAGGGGAAAGAGAGAGCGTAATAAATGTCGGAGTGAGCGGACCCGGGGTTGTAAAGCATGCTCTGGAGGCAGCTAGAGGCGCCGATTTTGAAACTCTTTGTGAGATTATAAAAAAGACCGCTTTTAAGATAACGAGAGTGGGGCAGCTTGTTGCCCAAGAAGCGTCAAGGAGGCTTGGAGTATCATTCGGCTCAATTGATTTGTCTTTGGCGCCGACTCCTGCGATGAATGACAGTGTGGCGGAGATTCTGCGGGAGATGGGTTTGGAAGAGGCGGGTGCGCCAGGCACCACCGCCGCAATAGCCATACTCAATGACAACGTTAAAAAGGGAGGCGTTATGGCTTCATCTTACGTTGGAGGCCTAAGCGGAGCCTTCATTCCAGTGAGCGAAGATCACGGCATGATTGAAGCTGTGCGCAAAGGCGCCTTGACGTTGGAGAAGCTGGAGGCGATGACATGCGTCTGTTCGGTAGGAATAGACATGGTCGCAATTCCAGGGGATGTCAGCGCGGAAACCATATCAGGCATAATTGCGGATGAGATGGCTATAGGAATGATAAACCAAAAGACCACGGCGGTTCGAATCATACCCGTCATAGGAAAAAAGGCTGGAGATGCCGTGGAGTTCGGAGGCCTTTTGGGCTACGCCCCCATAATGCCGGCGAACAGATTCTCATGCGCTGAGTTCATTAACAGAGGCGGGAGGATACCGGCGCCCATCCATAGCCTGAAAAACTGAGTTCTAGAATAGATGCTGATTCGCAATTTAAATTTCCTGTTTTGAAGCTTGATTTTACAGAGATCAAGGATAATCACTACAAAATAGTTGCATCTCACTGGAGGATTATATGGTTTTAGAAAACTGCAAACCGCTCAAAGTTTTTCATTATTTCGAGCTTATCAGCCGAATCCCGAGGGGTTCTGGAAATGAGGGGCGGATAAGCGACTGGCTCTACGCCTTCGCCAAGGATCGCGGGCTCGAGACATTCCAAGACGAGTGGAACAATGTGATTATAAAAAAGCCGGGCGCCCATGGCTTGGAAAATGCCGCGCCAGTGATTCTGCAAGGCCATATGGACATGGTTTGCGAAAAGAATGCGGACACCGTCCATGACTTCTTGAAAGATCCATTGAGGCTGGTTTTAAGCGGAGATTTTATAAGCGCCGACGGGACGACTTTAGGCGCCGACAACGGGATAGCGGTTGCGATGATTCTGGCTGTTTTGGACTCGGGTGACATAGCGCATCCTCCAATTGAAGCGCTTTTTACAGCTGACGAAGAAGCTGGGATGTCTGGGGCGGCAAATGTTGATTGCAGCTTATTCAGCGGACGCAAGCTTATAAATCTCGATTCCGAAGAGGAAGGCGTTTTTTGCGCCAGTTGCGCTGGAGGCCTCAAAACAACCATCAAGCTGCCTATAAAGCGATCCTTTCTTCCCGAAGCATTCGGATGCTTCTCTCTAAGAATAAAAGGGCTAAAAGGCGGACACTCCGGGATGGAAATTGACAAGCAGAGGGCAAATAGCCTTCACCTTATGGGCAGGCTTCTGCGTGAAGCGCTGAAAGAAAAAGACATTCATGCGTTTTCGGTGAACGGCGGGCTTAAAACCAATGCAATTCCCAGGGAGTCTGAGGCTATTCTAGCGCTTACTCAGCATTCATACAAAACAGCTGCCATGTTAGTTAAAAAGTACGAAGAAATATATAAAAGCGAGTACCGTACAAATGATTCAGATATATGTTTAGAGCTTTCTCGTGTAGAAAACGCCAAGGCGAACGAAGCTTCCTGCCTGGCGCCAGATGCATTGCCGCAGGTTTTGGCTTCAGATGACGCTGAGAAAGTTGCGGATCTTCTTGTGAGCATTCCAACAGGAGTGCTTTATATGAGCCTGGATCTTCCAGGTCTTGTGGAGACATCGACAAATCTAGGGGTTGTAAGGACTTTGGAAAATCATTTGACCTTTGCAAGCGCTTCAAGAAGCTCTGTGTCTTCTAGAAAAGCGGCTCTTTGCGGCAGGCTGGAATCTCTTGCGCGCCTGGCCGGAGCAGAGATTGCGCACGAAGGAGAGTATCCTGAGTGGACATACAATCCAGACTCTAAGCTAAGAAAAAAGCTTGTGGAACTCTGGGAGTCGACGGGCACCACGGCTAAGATTGAAGCGACGCATGCAGGCTTGGAATGCGGCTTGTTTGCGGAGAAGATGCCGGGTGTTGACATGATTTCCTTAGGGCCTAATATATATGGCGTGCATTCCCCGGAAGAACGCATAAGCATATCTTCTGTCGAGAGGGTGTGGGACTTCCTCATTGCATGCCTTAAAATCGTCTGAGCCGTTGAGATATGCCGACTGGCATTATATTTTTGCTCGGTTTTCAAGCCTGATTGCATAAATGCTTCAACAATTTCTGATGTATGCAGATTCTCATATGAAACTGCCTTTTTTGGAGCTTGATTACACAACGAATGCGAAATGCCGATATCAATCGCACCATGAAAGTGGACTGTCAAGCTAAAAAGAGCATCGAATGCAAATCGGAATGCGTTGGAGAATTCGATTTTGCAGGATTATGCAGCGAGTGCGAAATGCCGATATCGGCATTTCGCACCACTTAATGGAAATCCTAGTACAGCATGGAATATAATCAGGATAGAAAACCGCAGGGCGTTTAAGCGCCAGGAAGAGAACGAAAATGAAATTTCCTTGGAATAGGAATTATTTGATTATAGGCTTCCATGCGGCGCTGGCCTTCGCCGCTATGTACCTTCTAAAAATCCTGCTGGATGGAGCCGCTTACATTTTTACCAGCCTCCCTGACTTTTTTGACGGCGTAGGAGGGTTTTTCAAGTGGCTTCTCAGCCTTTTTACTCCTCTTATCATTGCTGTTGTAATATCGTATCTTCTGGATCCTTTAGTTGATTTTTTTCAAAGCGTTTATGACAAGGTAAAATCTAAAGTTCATTTCAACTTCAAATTTCTGAAGAAGAGGAAAAGAAAAAGAGAGGAAGGAATGATAAAAGACGCAAAGTTTAAAAGCAGGACTGCAGGAACGGCCATTGTGTACCTGCTGATTTTTTCTGCGCTCGGCTTGTTAGTGTCATGGATTGTCCGCAAATTTAACGTTGAAAACAACATTCTTTCATTTTTGATTCAATCCGTCCAAAGCAGCAGATCCCAGTTCACTGCTTCTTATAGAGGCTTTGAGGAAAGGCTCATGGATTTGGATTTGCTGAGCTTCATAACCGATTATCTGACCAAGGCCATAGACTCTGTGGGTTTGATGCTTCAAAACCTTGCAACGGGCGTGCTGACTTCTCTGACTTCTGCGGGGGGAAGCATTTTGAACTTTTTTCTAGGCTTGATTCTGGCATTTTATATAATGAGCGGGAAAGAAAAGATATTTCATGGAATAAACGACCTCCTGACGGTATTCCTTCCTGCCGGAATTCGTAGCAAAATCATAAGGGTTACAGGAGATGTGCATCATGTTCTCATAGGATACATAAGAGGCACTCTTACGGATGTACTTATTGTATCTATAATGATATCTGGATATCTCTATATTATAGATGTGGATTTTGCCTTGATTATAGGCGTGTTCACAGGCTTGGCAAACATAATCCCATATTTTGGAGCTTTTTTAGGATTGATTCTTTCTGTAGTTGTCGCATTTCTAAGCGGTGATCCTCTAAAGGCGCTTTATGCCGGCATAGGCGTTTTCATTCTTCAGCAGATAGATGGAATGGTTATAAATCCTAGAGTCGTAGGCAAAAATGTCGAGCTCAGTCCGATAGCGGTTATTGTGGCGCTTTCCGCAGCTGGATCTCTCTTCGGGGTATTAGGCATGATTCTTGCGGCGCCTGTATGCGCAATCCTGAAGTTATTCTTCACAAGATACGTAGAATATAGGAAGCTGGAAAAAAATATTTGAGCCTCACATGTGATGCGCATTCAAATGCATAGAATTTGGGACAGGATTGTCTATTGAATGATCCTGCCCCAAAATCGGAATCTTCTGTGTGAGACAGTATAGTTGCAGGAAAGTATTATTCGCACCTTTGGCAAGGTTCGGACTGTAACGACAAGTTTTGTGATATGTCTTAGTCGAATATTCCTGTTTTGGAGCTTAACAGTCCAGTGAGACTCTGTATAATCAAGCTCCTAAACAGGCAGAATTATATGCTGAATCAGTATAGATAGGAATATTTTTAAAAATCATACTGACACTTATCTCCTCTTATTTCATTAAGCAAGGCGCCGCAGTAGACTCTAATTAAGAAAAAAAGAAGCATAGTTCTTGCAGTTGCGCTGTCTCTAGGCTGGAAATTTTTCCTCACAGCCTTGCTGCCTTTTCGACAGCCCTTTGCTTATTGGACTGCTGACGCTTCCGCTTCGCGAGCTTTCCCCGCAGCTTTAAAAATACCCGCCGTTCGAAGATGCCCCAGATTCATGCAAGCCCTCATCAAGCCCGGCTGCCTGCAGATGCATGCAGCAGAATTTCCGAACTCTTTAAGGCATATTGATGCCAAAATATTTCTGCCTGTTTTTTGCAGAAGCTGTGTCTTGTCTAGCGACAAAATCTTCGAAATCTCAAACTTTCGCCTCGTTTTCGTCTGATTCTCATTTCCAATTAACTGTCAGCCAGTTTGCTTAAATTCAGGAAACCCGGAGCATTAAAACGTTGACACCTATTAGAGCGCTGATCCAGTCAACCGGAATAAGCTATCATTTTCTCTAAAAAAATGTTATAATCTGTTTAGGCGGTTCCCCGCATACTAAGAGATAAATGTAGAGGTGATTATCGTGAAAAAAATAGAATATGAGGAGTTTCATAAGCTCTATTTAGAACTTATGAATATGATTGAGCCTAATTATTTGGCGGTCAATGATTTAGCATTTGACATCAAAGATAAAAACGAACTTATGTTTCACACTCTGGTAACTGATTTTTTTTTACAGAAAAAACAACGGGAAGTTCTTGCTAAAGAAGGTATCCTCATTTGAAGCTATAAGTGTTATTCGCGTGAGTAAACGGAGCTGGAAAATCAACATTGCATAAATCTATATTACCGGAAATAACCGGCTTAGAGCGTGTAAACTCTGATGAGATTCTTATCCGGCAGGGCGGCGATTGGCGAAACCCGTCTGACGCTATGAAAGCAATAAAAGCTTCGGTTTGTTTTATTAAACAGATACATTGAAAGCGGTATATCGTTTAGTCAAGAAACAACTCTAACAGGCTTCTCGATTTTTGCGAATATAAAAAAAGCAAAATCGCTCGGCTTTGAGGTAATAATGTATCATATAGGCTTGGAAAGCGCAGATTTAGCGGTTGAACGGATTAGAGCGAGGGTTGAGCAAGGCGGGCATGGAATTTCGTAAGAAGATGTGCGGCGACGTTATAATATATCGCTTGCTAATTTAAAACAAGCTATTGAGATATGTGATAAGATTGCTGTATATGATAACACACATGCTTTTTGCAAAATCGCTGTCTTCGAAAAAGGGAATGTTGTTGAGCCATTAAGTGAAAAGCAGGCGCTACTTGGTTTGAAAGAGCTCTGGCATAGGCTGTGTCGGCTGATCGCAAGCATAGGCAGAGCCCACGTTTTATGCCTTTATGTTTTAACTTATATTGATAGCGTGACTTTAATCGATTGTTATCCATGGATGCTGGGCTTCATCCCAGCTCCGAACAGTATTTTGCAAGCCCTGCTCTGTTAGCGTCCAATTTTGGAAATGAATCTCCGCTCCCATTCCAAAGGTTGATGACTGTTCCCTAAGAATTCTTTCGCACCGCGCCGCAACACCCTTGCATTGCCACAAATGTTTTGCGATTTGGATAAAATATATCTACAGATAAGCTTTAAGTCTCAGCAAACGCTTTCGGCTCGCACTTATGGATCTTGGAGACAAAATGGCGCTGTGATGTTTCATTAGTATTACAGGTAGCATTTAGCATATCGAGAAGGAACATAAAGAAAGAGGCAGGCTCTTTCGGAGTGATGAATAAGAAAGAAGAAGGCCTTTGATGGAGCGGCCGAGATTCTGCTGGGTATGAACGGAAGGTGGCGCTCGGGCGCAAACACGCGATAAAATTATAGCGCCCGCTCGTTTCAAACGGAAACGATGGCATCCACGCGCATGCATAATTTGGGGTCTTAGCGATTCATCGCACTGGGTTCGCCTCTGAGCTGAAGCTCTTTGGCGCTTGCGGCAGGCGGTTTCTCGGCATTTACAGGTTTAGATTCGCTTTGGATAAGGGAGGATGGCATGGACATCGGGATGCTGGATGGGATAGTTGAAGCAAACGCTAGCGAAGGCCTGGGATTAATGGGAGTGCATCTTCATATTAGCGGAAAAGGCTCGACTGAAGCGAGGTTCTTTGATGATGAAAGGACGCACATCTATTCTGGTTCTAAGGCATATGCTTCAATGGCCGTTGGAATTGCTCTTGAGGAAGGCAGATTTTTGCTAGAAGACAAGGCTTTGTCTTTTTTTCCTGAATATGCCGCAGTAGCATCTGAAGGTGCAGGGGCTATAAGAGTCAAGGATCTCCTGCAAATGAGGGCGGGATGCTCAGAGTCTCTGTTTTCGTCTAAGGACTTCAGGTTTGACTCGGATGACGACTGGACTGGGGAATTCTTCAGACGGCCTTGTACGCCAGGCGCCTTTTTTTTCTATGACAATGGCTGTACATACATTCTTTCAAGGATAATAGAGAAAACATCGGGGCAGACACTCAGAGACTACTTGGTTCCCCGGCTTTTCACGCCCATGGGGGTTGCAAACCCGCAGTGGCATTCATGCCACTGCGGGCACACGCTTGGAGCTGTAGGTCTGTATTTGACGACAGAGGAATTCTCACGCCTGGGCATTTTGATGCTTCAAGGCGGGCTGTGGGAGGGAAAGAGGCTTGTTTCTGAAAGTTACATCAAACATGCGCATGAAGATCTGGTTGAAGTTGCCGGTTTCTCAGACTCTGAGAACCGATATGGATATGGATACCAGTTGTGGCGTTGCAGCATAAAGAACTCTTATAGAGCCGATGGAAAGTATGGGCAGTACTCAATAGTCCTTCCGGATCAAAACGCTGTGATAACGGCAACCGCCCATAATGAAGGAAATGCCTGCGACATACTGCGAAGCGTTTGGAAGTTAGTACTCCCAAGACTATAAATAAAACTAATGCAGACAGTCTTAAATGCGCTACAGTCCTATTTGGCTATAATTAAGCATTTTACAGGCTAAAAGTATATTGCTCAATTAAGAGCGACAGCGCTAGTCTGACTTCTGCAGTTTTGAGGTTTGATTGCAGGGGTGGGGTGCCAATATTAGAAACTTGAAGGGCTTGGAGCTTTTCTTGAAGGGCTCAATGAGGATGCTGCAGCTTATGACTTTAAAGCGATTTTCGAAGCCCTATTCAAATTATACTGATGTGCAGCCAAATGTACCGATTTAAGAAATGGATTGCCCGCTTTCAAGGTGCGAAACGCCGACTTCGGCATTTTCGCTAATTGTATATCCTTATCCAAAACCGGAACTTTCCAATGCGCATAAGTATAATTGCTTATATAGCCTTGCATTTATTCTTTCGCAACGCTTCAGATTGCCGCGTAAAAATGCTTGCGCATCCATAAATGCTGGCTTTGTCATCTCTCTATAAGTTCCAGGGAACCTTCCTGCATAAGTTGAGCTGATCGGCTATTTTAGCCCCGTCGCTTTTACGGCGCGATATCGGCTGAGCTCGAGCGGAATCTGAGTACATGCTCTTTACCTGCCGCCCCTTGGATTTCTTGAATTGCAACCCATCTGATATGCTGATTTGCACTCAAAAGTTCCTCAAGCGTCAAAAATTGGTTGCAAATCAGTATAAAAAGGATGCGCTTTAATATGCCAATGTCAATTAATATATCCTTTAAGACTATTTATGGATAAGCTCTTAAGATTTCTGTACGTATTTTTCCTAAAAGCGATGCCTTTGTTTTCTATTGCCTGCAGGGTGTGGTTATCCACCTGCTAAGCTAACAATTTAGCCATTAATCCATATGGATAGTTTTAAAGCGGATTGACGCTGCGTTTGCGCTGACAACAGACGTTGAGATTAAGACGTTTAAATGGGTTGAATACCTCTATCACCCCATGTTCCAACTATACTGCTTTTCATATAAACTACTATGAAGCTTCGCTTCACCACTAAGGATGAAACCATCACTTATTTAAAGTTTTATTTCCGCTAAAATCGGCAAAAATATGGAAGGCAG
>JAISZB010000083.1 GCA_031269465.1 Clostridiales bacterium
TACGGCTATACCGCTAAAAACACAAGAATCAGAAATGGATTGGAAAAAGATCATGCGGTGGACGCGAGATGCACCGGCGGGAATCCAAAATCCATTCCATTGGATGCAGTTTATATGCAGAAAGCAGTGAGAAAGCTGCAATCGCCAGATCCATAAGGCTACTATAAATAAAGGCGGAAAGAGGAAAGTTAATCAATCTCCAAAATATGCATTTGGCTTTCAGCTGTTCGGCAGAGTGCAAATGCCGGACGGACGCAAAGGCTTCATTTTCGGGAGGCGCTCTAGCGGGAGCTTCGACGTTCGCTCGCTGGATGGAGAAAGGCTGTCTGCGGGAATCAGCTGTAAGAAGCTCAACCTCTTGTCCAGGAGAACTGCCATCCTAACTGAAAAGGAGGACATGCGGCTTCCTCCCGATGCCTAAAGGCGGGGGTATCCGCCGCATAACAACTCTGATGAAGGATGAGTTTTAGAAAATGGCGCAAGCCGTTTCAACATGCCCTCGCTCCGCCTAAGAGTCGGGAGCTTCTCTTCCTATGCGCCTGTAGGCGCGTTAATTCAACAAGCAAGACTTGTGCGTCCCGCTGATGCCCATATCTCTATCAGGTTGCCTGCGATATTCGAAAAGCCCCGTTTTTGATGCTTACGGCTGTTCCGCTTCCCTGTCCGGGATATTGCGGCAACTGAAAATAAATGCACGCTCAGATTGCGCAAATTGGCTTTTTCGCCCTGAAAGCGGAACTTGCTCCAAGGGATGGGAACCATCCTTGGATGGGAACCATCCCTGGATGGTTCCATTTGACTAATTCTATCAATCAATTCCCTTGTTCGTCCAGCCTGCATCCTTTGCTGATTTGCAGTCAGATGCAAATCAGCATAAAAGCCGGGCGGACATCTCTGAAATACCGAGTACATGTTTTTGAGCTTGATTATCCCTAGAAAGCTGTATAAGCAAGTTTCAAAACAGAAAATATGCAAACCAGTATAAATAATATAGAAAAAGTGAATGCGACAAACGAAAAGATGCTCTTTAAAAATTGCACTCACTATGATATACTTCATAAGGTTAGAAGCAGCAGGCTCTAAGCGGAACTGTAAATTCTGCCGAACTGATTTGAGCATTTTGAGCTTGAAACAGCGAGTGCGATTGATATCGGCATCATTACGCACCTTGAAAGTTGAAAATCAAGCTGCAAAATAAGTACATTTTACTTCTAATCGATATAGGTCAAAGATACATCTATACTATGAAAGGAAAAATTTACAATGAACGTAGTGTTGCTGGAGCCGGAAATTCCGCAAAATACAGGCAATATCGGCCGCACCTGCGCAGCGACTGGAACTCAGCTTCATCTGATAGGCCCGCTTGGATTCTCTATAAATGAAAAGAGCATAAGAAGGGCGGGGCTGGATTACTGGCCGGATCTTAATCTCAGATACTACGATAGCTTCGAAGAGTTCATCGGTGTCAATCTCCTTTCTCCAGGAGGAGATGGACCAAAGCTTTACATGGCATCAACCAAAGCGCGCCGGGTGTATAGCGACATCTGCTACAAATATGAAGATTACATTATGTTCGGAAAGGAAAGCGCTGGAATTCCTGAAGAGATTCTTCTCGAATACAGCAATTTGTGCGTTCGCATACCGATGGGAGAAAAGTACCGTTCTCTTAATCTTTCAAGCTCCGCAGCTGTAGTTCTTTACGAAGCTTTGCGGCAGAATGGATTCTTCGGACTCCAGCTTCAGGGGAAGCTCCATAGGCGCAGCTGGGATGGCTAAGGCGTTAAAGGGCATCGCCCGCAACATATGAAGGAGCAATAATCAAAAAGTGAGGCGTTCGCTGCCAGGAAGGTTCGCTTTTGAACGGCAATGACGCTGAATTGCCACTAAAAGGCGAGTCTTAGGATCTCGAAATAGAAGCAGAAAGATTTATTCCTTTTTTTAGATCTATAGCCGTCAGTAGTTTATAATGATATAGGCGTCTTAAGTTGCGCTTGCATCAGATTTTTAAAGACAGCGCGGCTCCTGCTAGAAGCGGCGGTGTTTCAGTGCATAATTGCCTCTATAATTGACAGGAAAGATGGAGCTGTACCGATGCGCAGCCAAATGCGATGATAATAGAGTTTGACTGTCCGCCTTCACGCTGCATATTATCGGAATCTCCTACGCGCATAAGTAAAAAAAGGATATAATAAATTCTAATGCGTTCGGAAATTTTGAACATAAAGCTCAATCGGCAAAACCTCCATAAGTCTAGTTTTGCTAAGGCGAAAAGACGGCAAGTTTCTTTGCCGATTCAGGCAGACAGATCCATCTTTCAACCAAGCGAAGACGAAAAAGCATGAAAGGAATTGGCTAGATGAATTGCAAAATTATCGTAGACAGCTGCTGCGACATGACAAGAGAGTTGAAAGAACGGCTTGGGGCGGCTATCGTTCCACTTACCATGCTTCTGGGAGACAGAAGCTATCTTGATGATGAGCAGCTTGATTTGCCGGCGTTCATGAAGAGCATGGCTGCTTTTACAAGCAAGGTCGGCACAGCCTCCCCATCGCCCCAGCTTTATAAAAATGAATTTATGGGGGAGCATATATCATTTGCAGTTACAATTTCCAGCAAGCTTTCCGGTTCATTTGATTCCGCTATGCTCGGAAAAAAATTGGCTGAAGAAGAAGGCAAAGCTGATGTGCATGTTTTCGATTCGAAAAGCGCGTGCGCTGGAGAGACTCTGATAGCAATTAAAATACATGAGATAATAAGCCAAGGATTGCAGAAATCCCAGATCATTTCCCACATAGAGTCATTTATAAACGATATGAAAACGTATTTTGTACTTGACAGCATAGAAAATCTTTTGAAAAACGGCAGGCTGAACAAGGTTGTGGGGAATATAATATCTGCTCTTCACATAAAGCCTGTCATGGGAGCGGACGGAAATGGGGATATAGCTTTATTTTCCCATGTAAGAGGCCCCCACAAAATTGTCGATAAGCTTCTTGATCAGATAGGAAAGAGTGGAAAGAAGACTGAAGGATTGAATCTCGTAATTGCTCACTGTAATAATCAAGCCCTTGCTGACAAACTGAAGATGGCAGCTGAAAAAGCCTACCATTTCAAGCAGATATTCATTGTTCCTACTAAAGGGATTTCCTCAGTCTACGCAAATGAAAAGGGAATTGTGATAGCCTTTTAGGCTATAGCCCTGTAAAATCAGCATGCAGTTTAATCCCTGCCCCGGGATGATTTCTTACTGGGTGTTAGTTTAGAATAAAGCGCATTGAATATGTATTTGAAATGATTTGCAGGAGAATTCCTGTTTTAGCTTGACTGTACAGCGAGCGCGAAATGCATATCGGCATTTCGCGCTCGCTGTACAGTCAAGCTCTCCAAAATAGGTGCATTTGACTGCAAATCGATATAACTGCGCAGTTTGATTTCTTATTCCGACATGAAAGCCTCCATCTTCGCTTCATCCATAGTGGCCTTGAAGCCGGCTTTGTTTAGCTCGTCCATTGACAGGCGCAGCCAATGCCCGAAGATTCCGGGTGATGTTCCGCTAGGATCAAGAGCCGCGACAGCCCCCATGGGATCTTTGGAGACCTCTGGGATCAAGACATTTTTGGCGCACCAGAAGTCAAGCGCGACAGGATCCGTGGAAGCCGCAATCATGTCGGTCTCAGATGCGTTCTCGTATATTATTCCGGGGCCGTGTTCGGAACCGATCCAGATCATGTCCATGATGTTGAGCGCGGGTACGCGGGAACCAGCCATCTGGGCGCCCATGCCGCCCGCACTGACGCTGTTGTGGGAGCGCTGTCCTGTAAGCTTGCTGGCCGTCGTGCCCATATAGCTTTTAATGGCGCCTGTCACCTGGAACAGCGCGTGAGTTTTAAGAACAGGCATATTGATTATTTTGAGCCTGTCCATTTCATATGCCTGATTGGCTTCATCCCATACGCCTCTCTTAAAGCTTATTTTCCTCCCGTACTCGCTCTCGAATTTCGGATATGACACCTCAAGCCCCGCTGGGAGGATTTGCTCCTCTACAACAAAGCCGTCCTCCATGTCGCCTGTATCGTACTCAGCTACTTTATTCATTGTTATTTCATCCCACAAGGATCCGCTTATGTTCATTGAATCCTTCAGCTCATTCACCACATCTAGGGCTGACTGATCCTTAGACAGGGAGTTTGCGTCATCCCAGTCAAGGCTTCCGCCGACGCCCCTAGAGCCAAACTGCTTCTGCCCATTGTCTGCTACTATCACTTCTCCTGTGAAAGAGTCAGGATGCGCAGAAATGGCTTTTGCCACAGATTTTATGAGATCTGTGTTGGTGCCTCCGCGCTTATCCCACTGGCAGTTGATTTTTAAAATAACAATGTCGTCGGAAGCTATGATCCCTTCAGGAGATTGCGCTGTACGATAAAATGGCTGCCCGTTTTCTTCCATTAGCTTTATTAGGCGCTCTACGCCATCATCTGCGCCATTGGTGTTCTTCTGAATAAATATTCTGGAGATGCATCCATCAACTAGATTCAAGCCGTTTGAATCATCTGTTATTGGAGTGGCTTCAGCTTGTTCAATCGGGACTTCTGAACTTGCTTCAGAGGCAAGGCTGATGTCCGAACCGGAGGCGCAGCTGCAGCCGCTGATAAGGGTGACTGAGGCAAATGCGTAAACTGTAGCTTGGGCAATTGACTTAATAAATTCAAAGCGTCTATAGGACATGGCTTTAACCGATACCAAAGGCTCATAAAAGCTTATAAAAAAATTATAAAACTTTATTCCTCATTCTCTCCCCAAGGAGAATTTCGCGTCAGCTTTCGCCGAGGCGTTTGCTTGACGCCCCTGAGGCTTAAATTTCCGCATATCGAGCGGTGCATAGACTTGCCGCAACTTTAATTTTGCCGCTTGGTTGGAATCCTTCCGCTGCTCAAGTGTTATAGCGCATTCACGAACTCCTTCAATATCTGCTCTGGACTGGCTCTTGCCTCAGCGGTTGCAGTCTGGCAGGCGCGGTTAATTGGAGATTTCCTTCAGCAGCTTGACAATCTATTTTTTCCGCTATTGCCTTTCTATATTGCGGGTTTTTGGCATCGTGCTCCTTTCTTTTCTTTTTTCGCAAGCATCGATCGTTATTCTTGATTTTGCTTTATATGCTGATTGCATATGAAATGACTCTAAACATTAGGCCAAATGCGGCTTTGGGCGGAGGCAACATTATTGTTTGCAGTAAATCAAGGGTTATTCATGCCTCAGCCTGAATTTCCCTTCAGCAATGGCAGCTCTTAAGCTGACTGGATTGAGTATATGGGCTTTAATTATAAAGACTACTTAAGAGATATAATGATAGAAAATGCTGGCTAAAAGAAAACGTCTTCCTGTATCCAGTAAATTGTCGGAAATGGGGTTGGCCGACTTGGCGGTTCCTGATGCAGAATCCGTAATGATTCCTTCCTTGAAGATGAGCTTGATGCAGAAATTTGGATGGCATTGGAAGAACAACGGGTTTCTGCAGGAATAATAGACAAAAATAGACTTATATCTCTTCACAAGCTCGCTGTGCAGCCTGTCAGATGTAGGAAATGTACAGCTGGCCTGCCGAATAGGCATAGCGCGCATCATTGATATCAAGCAATGACAGCAGCTATGCGTGGCCATTTGAGACAATTCACTCGCCGCGCCTTTACTTTCGCTGTCTTCTTCCATAAACTGCGATGCATATCAATCGCCGCCCGCTAAACTGGTTCTTAAACCTTTGCGGGCATAAAGCAAAACTGCGCATGAGATCGTAGAATCAGCGTTGAGTCAATGGATTCAGGACAGTTCCCATTAGAGTTTAATGACCGGCAACCTATCGGGGCAAGTAGTTTTGAATCGTTGGTCAATCGTCAATTGGACTTAATGTGCGGGACGTCGCAGACTTGCGTCTCGAAACTGACACGCAGCGCGTCCTCAGCGTCGCTTGCGGATTCTGGCATCTGCTTCTGCTCAGCGTGGTTAAGACGCTTAGAAGCGCATTGATGGGTTCCGCAGCGCAACTTATCAGTGCGCCAACGACGCTGCACAGTATAACCGAGAGGGAGGCGCTCTTTGCAAGCGTGAATATGCTGACTTGCACATATGCATACTGATGATTTGCATATGAAAGCTCCGATATGGAGCTTGACGGCATAGCGAGTGCGATTGATATCTGCATTTCGCACCTTGAAAGTGTACAGTCAAGTTTCAAAATCTGTACATTTGACTGCAAATCGGCATACCTATTTGGGAGCTTGATTATACATCTCTTTAATGAATAATCAAGCTCCCAAATAGACGGTTTCATATTCAACTTAGCATCACAAGAAAATTAGGAAGCTTATAGCCATAGAAACGCAAAACCCTTGCCGAGCGGCAATTCTTGTATTCCCGCTTTCCTGCGCAACACTGTGCCGACATGGAGGCGTGCGACGAGTCGCTGTCGGCATACTCGCTCGTTTAAGACGCGCGTGGCATGGGAATCCGAAAAATTAGCGCTTTCATTGAGACAGGCATCAGGGGTTGCAAAGAGAACCTTGAGTGAAGCTATGGCAATGGCAAACTGCTGGAATCGACGGATAGGTGGCATGAGTCCACTCAGAAATCGTGGATTTCTGAGTGATGGTTCTATGCGTCAATTGGAGTCTATCACCATGCATGTGAAGTATCCGTGTTCGGAATTGCTAAACAATATGGCCCCCTGCGTAAGCGTGATCTCCAGCACGGCTGAGGCGGCAAGCGGTATGATAAATTCCGTGCCTTGGAATCCGCCCGAGGAGAACATCATGATTTTCGACATGGGTGTTCCGTTCGCAAAAAAAACTAAAGTTGCCCTCCCTGAGAGCAATCCTTCTACTTCAATTCCATAGGCTATCCGCCATACGTGGGCCGTAGGGGGAAGTGTTATCTGGGTTCCGGCGTCATTTATGCTGACATTTTTTACAGCTACTATGTTTTTAAACGCAACTTTATCTCCTGAATGCAATTCTTGCAAGGACTCAGCGGTAAAGCTGCCGTAATCCGCGCTTACAACCTGCACAGGAGGCCCCGCTGGTCCGCGAGGGCCAGCGGGGCCTCGCGGACCAGCGGGGCCTGTCGAGCCTACGGGTCCTACGGGTCCTATGGGTCCTTCGGGGCCTACGGGGCCTTCGGGACCTCGCGGACCTACGGGACCTATCGAGCCAGCGGGACCTCGCGGACCTACGGGACCTGTCGAGCCTTCGGGGCCTTCGGGACCTATCGGGCCTGCGGAACCTGCAGGTCCAGCGGAACCTCGCGGACCTTCGGACCCTGCAGGTCCAGCGGAACCTGCAGGTCCTTCGGGACCCATCGGACCTTCGGAACCCATCGGACCTTCGGGACCTCTCGAACCTGCAGGCCCTCGCGGGCCTTCGGGGCCTGCGGGACCCATCGGACCAATAGATCCCATAGGACCTGCGGGACCCATCGGACCAACAGATCCCGTAGGACCTGCAGGTCCTGTGGGACCTATCGAACCCTGAGGGCCAACAACGCCCGGACAACAAGTATTCCATATACTTTCGCAATTCTCAACATCATATTCGCAACTTTGCTCAGCATACTCATTATGGCAAAAATTATTATACTTGTCTTGACTCAACTCCATCTCTCCTCTTCTTAAGAAAACCAACGCATGAAACTGTATATCAGTTCATTTTATTCAAGATTTGGAGATTATGTGTGCAGTCGATCGTTGATTAATGTTTTAGGGGGGCGGCTAGTTACCGATGCGTAAATTGCACCGACCGAGATATCAACTGCCTATCAATTGAGAAACTGTATAGTCAGTTCTAATATCGGAACTTTCCGAAGCGCATCAAGCAGGGATTATGTGCGTATCACCTTTGCGCAGCTTGATATTGGCTTCGCAAAGCGAGTCGAACGATAGAAAAGCCGGGGACGGTATTTCCGTTGAAACGCAGTCTAATTTTATACAACAAGCAGGGAATTCAGCTTGAAAGGTGGCGGCGCAATGATCAAGCCCAACGAAGACTTAGCTTCTTCCTGCGAGGCGTCCGGCGGATCCGGCGAAAGAGATCCTGATTTTCAAGCGATCGCTGCGGAGCTTAACAAAGAGGCATCGAAGGCCCGTCTCCCCAACAGCCCGACAAAGCGGCCCGTTCGCTCCTGGGCATGCCTGCCGCCGCTTCGACCGGCTTGAGGACGCCGAAATCCGTAGCCATGCGATAGGCGCCTCGTTTCAAAATGCATCCGCGAAAATCGGCGCCGACGGTATTGGAGGATGCCTCGAACACACAATTGACTTAATATTTTCACCCTTGGCGGTGAAGCGTAGCTTCATAGGGATTCATATGCAAATCAGCATATTGCCTGAGTAATAATGCAGAGATTCATATGTTTAGGATCATCCAGCGACTAAGAACTTTTCCCGATTTTCTAAAATTGCAAATGTCCAGAAATGAGCCTTTCAGCCTAATTATGGATAATTGGCTATGGATTTGGATTTATGCCTATTTCATTCATTGACCCTTTTTTGGAGCTTGATTATTCATTGAGCGGTGCGAAATGCATATCAATCGCACTCACTGTACCATCAAGCTCTCAAAAAAGTTATTTTCTATGAAAATCAGCATAAGTAGAGATATTGCAGTCCAAATCATTGATCCCAGAAGTCTTAATCCCTATTCATCAGCAGCGCAACAAGAAAATCTGTTTTGGAGCTTGGCCGCCCTCTTTCAAGATGCGAAATGCCGATATCAATCGCGCTCGCTGTACAGCCAAGCTAAAATTGGCTGTTTCATATTCAAATCAGCATGGCAAATGCAGCTTTGCGCCTAAAGCGCAAAGCTGCATCAACTCAAAGCCATTGATAATTCAGACGTCACTCTTAATTTTCAATTCTGGCGAGCCACCCCGCAACTGACGCGTCGGAAGGCATGCGCCAGTCTCCTCTAGGCGACAGTGCGACAGAGCCGACCTTTGGGCCGTCAGGAAGGCAGGATCTCTTGAATTGATTCGAGAAGAAGCGCTTATAGAACACTTTCAGCCAAGAGGTTATCTCTCCATCTTCATATCTGCCTTTAAACGCCATTTTAGCCAAATACAGAAGCTTTTCAGGCGCATGGCCAAGCCTCATCATGTAGTAGAGGAAAAAGTCATGAACTTCGTAGGGACCCAAAATTTTTTCTGTTTCTTGAGAGATGTCTCCCTCCTTTGGAGGCAAGAGTTCGGGAGATACAGGCGTCTCAAGTATTTGATAGAGTACGTCATGGAGCGTTTTGCTGTTGCTGGAGTCGGCTGCATAAGCGATGAGGTAGCGTATAAGCGTCTTGGGTATTGAAGAATTGACGCCGTACATGGACATGTGATCTCCGTTGTAGGTTGCGAATCCTAAAGCGAGTTCGGACAAGTCGCCTGTTCCCACAACAAACCCCTTCACCTGGGATGCCACATCCATAAGCACCTGAGTTCTTTCTCTTGCCTGAGAGTTTTCATAGGTAAGATCATGTACCGTATCGCTATGTCCAATATCTCTGAAATGAAGCGTTACAGCCTCTGCTAATGGGATTTCGCGCAAAGTAGCGCCAAGAGCGGATATCAAGGTCAAAGCGTTAGCCTTGGTTCGTTCAGTTGTTCCAAAGCAAGGCATTGTGATGCAGTGTATGCCTTTTCTAGTAAGATTTAATAGATCAAAGGCCTTTGCCGCCACGATAAGAGCCAGAGTAGAATCCAAGCCTCCAGAAATGCCTATGACCACATTCTGGGCATTTACATGACTTATTCTAGTTTTAAGCCCCAAAGCTTGCATCATGATAATTTCTTCGCATCGCTTTTCACGTTGCGCAGGATCGGCGGGAACAAACGGGGCTGTGCTCAGCGGGCGGATCAGATTGCTTGGAAGCTTTGATTTTTCTTGGGCCTGCAGGCTTATCAGCCTGTATCCCTTTGGATCTGGACGGAAGGTGGTGTTTCTCCTTCTCTCGCCTATAAGGTAGGAAAGATCTATGTCGGCGTAGATGGCTTTGTTTAAAAATCTAGGAGATTCAGAAAGAATTCGGCCATTTTCGGAAATTATATTATGGCCTGAGAAAACTAGATCCGTGGTTGACTCGCCGTCTCCCGAGCACGAGTAGACATAGGCGCATATTGTCCGTGCGGACTGATTGGCGACAAGCGCCCTGCGATAGTCATCCTTGCCTGTCATTTCGTTGCTGGCGGAAAGGTTTGCCACTATGGTTGCGCCCGCTAGGCAGTGGCGTGAAGATGGCGGTATCGGGGCCCATAGATCCTCGCATAGCTCGATGGCTAGAGTGAAATCGGGATTGCCATTCAGACTGAATAGAAGATCCGTTCCGAAGGGAACCTGATATACCAAGTTAATTGAATCAATCCCCCAGCTTTCGCTGGGGGAGATGAAATGCCTTTGCTCATAGAACTCCGCGTAATTAGGAAGAAATGTTTTTGGAACTATTCCCTTTACCAAGCCTTTATGGATTGCAGCTGCGCAGTTGTAGAGCTTGCCGGTCAGGCAGAGGGGCGTCCCGACCAGGATGACTGCGTTTAAACGGCTGGTTTTTTCCGCAATCCAAAGCAATTGGTTCTTCGCATCTTCAAGAAGGCTCTCCTGCAGGAACAGATCTCCGCATGTATAGCCAGTAAGCGACAATTCGGGAAAAACTATCAATTCAGCATTGTTGTCTGCGGCTTCAACAGCCATTTCCAGAATATTGCCGGCATTGAAGGCGCAATCCGCGGGCTTTAGGAAAGGAGTTGCCGATGCGACTCGCACGAATCCGAAATTCACCTGTTAAACACCTCTCCAAGGTATAAGAGCCCTTTGATGATTTCATCCTTAAGCATCCAGGACGCATACCGGAACTGCCAGTTCCCGACGGCTTTGCCGGGCGTATTCATGCGGCACTGCGAGCCTAAGTTCATGGCGTCTTGAATCGGTATGATGGCATATGCCGCAGAGGAGCTGTAGGCTAATCGAATTAAGTCCCATGCCGGATTCTCGCCGGAGACGTTCAAGTATTTCCTGAAATAATCCTTCTCATTGGGCAGGGCTTCCGCATACCAGCCCAAAGTCGTGTCATTGTCGTGAGTTCCGGTATATATGACAGAGTTGCTGTTTTTAAAGTTGTGAGGAAGATAGTCATTAGTGTTGTCAGAGCCGAAAGCGAACTGCAGGATCTTCATGCCGGGAAGGCCCGCGCTGTCGCGCAGCTCTTCTACTTCAGGCGTGATTACCCCAAGATCCTCTGCTATTATAGGCAGTTCATTCATATCTTTGCTAAGGCCTGCTGAGAGCGCGGAAAACAGATCTTTGCCGGGACCTTTGATCCACTGCCCTCCAATAGCGTTCGTTGCTCCGTAGGGAACCGACCAGTACGCGTCAAACCCTCTGAAGTGATCGACTCTCAGAATGTCAACTATTTTAAGAATGGTGCCTATTCGGTTGATCCACCACTCATAGCCTGTATTTTTGTGCTCTTCCCAGGCATATAGGGGATTGCCCCAAAGCTGTCCTGTTTCAGAGAAGTAGTCTGGCGGAACGCCGGCTACAGCCAGTGGATGGCCTTTTGAATCCAGTTGGAATAGATGCTTGTTTGCCCACACATCTGAAGAGTCCATGGCTACAAAGATAGGGATGTCTCCTATGATTGAGACGCCCGCCTCGTTGGCGTAGTTCTTTAGAAGCTTCCACTGCCTGAAGAACTCGTACTGAAGGAACTTGAAGAAATATATATTGTCTGAAAGTTTTTCCGTCCATTCAGCTATGCCTTCCGGCGTGTGCAGGGCAAGGGCTTCCGGCCAGCTGCCCCATACCGCGCCATAGAAGTTGTCCTTAATCTGATCGCTTGTCAGGCCGCCTTCATTGTCTTTCTCGAATGCGTAGAACTCTTCCGTGTTATAGGAGAATTTGCGCTCATCAATAAAATGGTATTTAGCCGCGACAAACAGCGAGTAATCAGGAAGCCAAAGCTCATTTTCTTCGCAAAACCGGTTGAACTGAGTTCTTTGCTGATCTGTTGCGCTGTTCTTAAATCCTTCGAAGGCCTTTCTGAATAAGCCCATTTTATAATCTATTACCGGTCCATAGTCTACCGACAGGTCATTGAAGCTCGGCTTTTGCCACAATTCAGACTCTTGGAGGTAGTTTTCCCCGACGAGTATGTCCGGGCTTATGAGATAGTGGTTGCCTGCAAATGTAGAAAAACTCTGGTATGGTGAGTCGACGAAGCTGGTGGGGCCTAGCGGGAGCACCTGCCACAGTTTCTGCTTGGCTTCCTTCAGAAAGTCTATGAATCTGTAAGCTCCTTCTCCCAAATCTCCGATTCCGTAGGGACTTGGAAAGCTTGAAGGATGAACTAGGATTCCGCTGGAACGCTCTAATTTCATGATTATCCTCCTTTTAGTATGCGGGGCGCCCGCATTTCTCATCTTGATGTGAGGAAGCAGCGTTTATTGACTGCTAATGAAGGGATGGAGATGAAAACAAGTTTTTTCATTCCAAGGCTTCCCGCAGTATTTTACCTCGAAAGCGGCGTATTTTGCAAAACTTCTTAACCCGATGCATTTGAATAATAGTCAAGCTCTAAAATAGGTGAATTTAGTTGCCACGGCATATATTGCGCATTTTTCGGACTATTGAACTCGTGCAAGAGCTTATTGCAGGTTAGTCGCAACAGGGTTCTTAGAACGTTATTCTTCTAAGAAGAGAGCGTTGGATGCCCTGAAAGGAACGGTTTACTTTTCACTGTGAGCAGTATTGAAATGTAGGCTCTTTGTATAAAAAGCCTCTGCCTCTGAGCTAATTTAGATGCTTAAGGTCTAAAATAATCGAAATGCTGTGAATCTTGGATTGCTACAGCTTACAATAATTACGCTTAAGCTCTTAATGTCATATAATAAAAGTATATGACAATTAATGAATAAACTTCTTGCAATTTGCTATATTTATTGCTTTTTAATAGGTAGTGGGCATCGGGTCTTAGATAGGTTTACAATATCATATATCAGAGTAAATAGCAATGCCTTTAAAGAAATCTTGCTAATTGCCTATATTTAATTAATTATGCGCCATATCTTTAAACTTGCAATGACGGATCTATGAGGAGGCTTTTCGATTTTCCAGAAGGCTAAGAGGGTTTGATTATCCATAGAAGCATTTGTATAATCAGTCCTAAAAATCAGAACATTTGGATGCAATCGATAGACGGGCGTTTCAATAAATATTGTATTGTGCATAGCTTGCGGTTTTCGTATAATGAAGTTGACTAATATCTCATAACTCGAGGAGTGGCGAAATGTTTAAAAGGCCAATTGCAAAGGTTAATGATGGGCTTGAAGTAGGTATTGAAGCTTCGCTCGGAACTGTTGTTTTTAAAGAGAAGATTGAAGGAGGCGGCGTTCAACCCAAAAAGAGCAATATGCCGGAGAAAAATGCAAAGTTGGATAAGAGAGGAAACGTTAAAGCCTATCCGATCATATCAAAAAGCGTCAAAATAAAGGCAGTGAAAAATTCTGCTGAAAGAAAAAAAGGTGATTTGAAGTACACTGACTTTAAGTCAAAGCTGTTGAACATCGTCATAGGAAAATCATTGCAAATAGGCCTCAGCAAGCTTTATGGCTATGTAAAGGCAAAGGCTGGCATAGAAGTGGACCGATGCACTCTACCATATGCCAAGGGAGATCTTGAGCAGATAGATTGTCAATCACCCCATAGCTAAAGCTAGGGGCTTGCATTAGCAAGCCCTGATTGACTAGCCTAAGTCTTAACTGACTACGCTGTCCAAGAATATATAGGTACTCCGGGGCGTTTGCTCCAGCTCCGGACACTACGGTCTGTGGCTGAACAGTCCTCTAGGGTAAGAGACAGTGCTGCAGGCATGCAAAACCTTGGAACAGCATTGGCGAAGGGCAGCCAGCCCTAGAGATAGGGGTTTATGCGGAGGAAGATGCATGGTTTATGTTTTAAGTAAAAACGGAAAGCCATTGATGCCGACAAAACGTCATGGAAAAGCAAGGCGTTTGCTAAAGGATGGAATGGCTAAGGTTGCAAAGCTTGAGCCTTCTGCAATCCAATTGCTGTATGATAGCGCGGAATATAC
>JAISZB010000154.1 GCA_031269465.1 Clostridiales bacterium
GCTTGCGGGACGGCGCGCTCGGCCTGACGGACGGGCGCCTTGTCGGCTGCCGAAGAGCGATGGGATCGGAGAATCTTTTCGACTCCAGCGCTGGAATTCTGATAAAAACATCTGAAACAGGCGGCAAATCGAGCGAGTCCAACGCGCTTGCCGAAATGCTGGGAAGCGGCGAATTCAAAGGCTGCGTCTCGGCCGCCGACGCCGGGGGCGGGATGCATTGGATTTCCGCGGCGAAAGACAACGACAAGAAGGCTTTCAGGGCGATAAAGGAGATTTTCGGCTTTTCAGGCGCCGCGCCGCTTTTTGAGGGCGGCTGCGCTTGCTCCGCAGCGCTGAAGCCGGCTGAAGCGCCGCCGGATCTTCCCGCATTTTCAGGAATAACAGCGAAAAGAACCCTGGACTGCAGCCATGGGGCGCTTATCGCGAGGGACTGTTTTTTGGCGTTGGACGCCGAATCTCTTGGGCTGGGCAAAAAATTCCCCGGATTCGCTACCGCTGGATGCGTCCGCACGGCAAAAATGCCGAACAATCCCTATAAGCCTCCCGAAGCCGGCTATCGATATTTCTTCTCAAGCGCAGAAAATTTGGATATTTTTGCCTGCGCCGTACGAAAGCACTGGTGCGTTGAAGAATACCAATTTCAAGTCGACACCGCCATGAAAAACGACGAAAATAGGACGACGGCAGGTTGCGGATCATTCCAGCCCGCTGAAATAAAGAAAGTAGCCCCCGCACTTCCTGCTATAGGACGAATTTTGTTGAAATCGACATTGTTTAAATATAAACTTAGACAGGCAAATAGTGAAAAAAGAGCTGAATGCATCAAAAGAATCTTCTTTAGAACTCTAATTCGAAATCGTTTTGGCATCTGTTGAGCTTATGTTAAGGGCGTTAAACTGTCCTTGATTTATTGCCTTATTGCCACTAGCCCGAGTTTCGCAGTTAACCAGTCGCGCATCTTACAAAGCCAATGATTCAAGGATGAGATGCGCTCTCTTTTGTGATGTCATCTTCAATCGCCCGCATCTGATCGTCGCCCAACGCATTCATGTTGTTCCAAAACCCCTGACTGGAGAGACTTTTTTGATTGGCATTGGGAATTAAGTTGTATAATGCGGTCTTCTCAAACCAATGATAAAAACTGTTTTTGCTTGTGGGTTCAACGGCCCTGTTAATGACTGCCAGTAAAATCATATCGGCGACGGACAACCCTTGCTTACGTTTATCCATGTGTTTATTGATACTATCGCGTACACCCAATCTTTCCGCCAAGTCAAAGAGCGCGCAAACGTCGCCAAAATATAAGGCCTTGATGAATTCGGGTGTTGGAATGCTCATGCTTCCCATATTATCTATGGCATTCGCAATATTCTCCGCTGTGCCAAGATATTTCTGCTTAGCGATACGTGGTTTTCCATTGACACGCGTCGACTCAACCAAGTAATAATAATAATAATAATAATAATAATAGTGATTTTTGATTTTGAGTTTTGTAATCGAAGCCATAGTACGCACTGTCCAAATAGGTTGTATAATACATACTATGAATTAAATCCGAAATATAGCTATATGTCAACATGTTTCGATGAATTTTGGTTGCATAATACACACAAGGGAGTAAAAACACTGATTTCATGGGCCTTTTTCCTTCTCTTGGCCTATAACTGCGAAACTCGGGCTAGGACTGGTTTATCTATCCGCATAGGTATAATCAGGTTGCTTTATTAGTTATTGGAATAAGAATCCTTTGGAAAAAGGGCAATGATTGCGCATTCAGCATATGCCTGTGAACGAGTCCATGGGGTGGCGCCATATGATTGGAATGGCTGGAGCCGACAAGGCAGGCGCCGCAGCGAGTGCAGGATACTAATTTAGCGGCTTATTTTATCATGCCCTGCGGTTGCCTTAAAATTGAACCGCATGCTTTGGAGCTGGATTAACAGCGAGTGCGACTGATATCGGCTTTTCGCATCTTGAAGTTGGACAGTCAAGCTTCAAAACAAGTGCTCATGACTGCGAATCAGCGCTTTAAAAAGCCTGTCAGTCCACAGATCTCAAAAAATGAAGGCTTTAGACCTTTAAAGGGATTAAGCCCTGTTTGGACAAAATAATACTTGTACCACTAAAAATTTTATTAAACTGTCATTCTTCAGAAGCCTCCTTCATACAATGGGTAATATACGCATAATAGACGGCGAGATGACTACTAACTGCCTGAAAAGGCATGTGAAATCTTCAGTCATCGGGCCATCTCAGTGTTATAAGGAGGTATTTGACATGGGCTGTGGCTCGAATAGCTCGACTTTGCCGCTGCTGCTTCTCTTGACCCAAGGCGGTCTTGGAGGCGCTTCAGGTGGAACAGACAGTTCTTTGCTTTTACTTATTCTATTGCTGTCCTCAGGAGGGCTTGGAAGCAGTTCAAATGGAGACAATTCTTTCACAACTATTCTCCTGCTTCTTCTTCTGACAGGAGGATTCGGCAGCTATGATTCCAAATGATGAAAGCATCTAGGCATTCATCCCTCTAGTGATATTGGATGAATGCATTAAACATGTCTCAGCGGATAAATTGCTCAAGGAAGCCCAGGCATGCCGGTCAAGGCCTGGGTTCTTAGGAAGCGTTCATGAAATTGGTTTTGCAAAGCCAATCGTGGCTTGTTCTAGATAATAGAGAAGTCATATCATCTGCAAGACGGAAGCCGCAACTGCGACGTTGCGGTTTTCCTTAAAAATGATGATGGACAAGCAGCCTTGCTTGCGACGAGACGCTAAGCTGTTCAGCCACGCGCACTCCAATTCTCCGCGCATCTATGCTGATTTATAAGGCTTTGAATCTTGGCGATAAAGCGTCTAAGCGGTATAACCATCAATAAACACGCGTTCATTCCAGGAAACGCAACTTTTCAGTGAAAATAACTTTGACTATTCACATCTCAGGAAGTATACTTATAATCGTAAGCGAGAGGCAGGAAGTGGCTTAATCGTCCACGATGGCGCTTTAGGCGTCAATAGGCCTTTTCATTTTATAAAGCCTTGCCCCATGCGGAGCGAAAACACTTGATTCGCATATGTGAACTCCTATTTATACTGATTTGCGCTCATAAGTTCCGATTTTTAGGTCAGATTATACAATTAGTGCGAAATGTTGATATAGTCATTTCGCCCCCTTCAGTGGATAATCCGACCTAAAAATCAGTACATTTGATTGCAAATCGGTATAGCTTGGCTGTACAGCGAGTGCGATTGTTATCGGCATTTCGCGCCTTGAAAGTGGATACCCATGCTTTAGAGGGGGTTCACTTGGCTGCAAATCAGCATTTCCATTTTCAGTTGAGAGGATGATACATTTGGCTAGAATAATTGGAGAAGAATTGCCAAACCTGCCTTGGCAGGAAAAGCCTAAAGGATGCATCGACTATATATGGAGATTTTCCGAAAATCCCATCATTCCAAGAAATGCAATCCCTTGCTCCAACAGCGTCTTTAATTCTGCGATTGTTCCCTTTGAGGGCAAATTCGCAGGCGTTTTCCGCTGCGATGACAGATCCAGGCTTATGAATATATACTCCGGCTTTTCAGATGACGGAATTCACTGGAACATAAGCCACGATCCCATCATAATGGCAAGCGGAGACCCTGAGATAATACGACTGGAATACCGATACGACCCGCGCGTCTGCCTGGTGGACGGAAAATACTACGTCAATTGGTGCAACGGCTACCACGGTCCGACAATTGGCGCGGCTTGGACATATGACTTCAAGACTTTCCACCAGCTTGAAAACGCATTTCTTCCTTACAACCGAAATGGAGTCATGTTTCCGCGCAAGATAAATGGCAGCTTTGCGATGCTCTCCCGTCCGTCCGATACAGGGCACACCGCTTTCGGAGACATATTCTACTCCGAAAGCCCAGACTATGTCTACTGGGGCAAGCACCGCCACGTCATGAGCAGGACTGATGGCTGGCAGGCTACCAAAATAGGCGCGGGCCCGATTCCGATAGAGACGGATGAGGGATGGATTCTGATATACCATGGCGTTTTGACAAGTTGCAACGGCTATGTATACTCTTTCGGAGCCGCGCTTCTCGATCTGGAAAAACCATGGCAAGTCTTGAAAAGATCCAAGAACTATCTTCTATCCCCACAGGCCATCTATGAATGCGTTGGCGATGTTCCCAATGTGGCGTTTCCGTGCGCCGCTCTGACGGATGCCCCGTCAGGCAGGATTTCCATATACTATGGATGCGCCGATACCGTTACGGGATTGTGCTTTACAACAGTGGATGAGATTATGGCTTTTTTGGGCTGAGTTTTTGCAAAGTTGGCTGATAGGCTTGTGAAAACGTTTCTACAAATCTAATATGTTGATGCTAATAAGCATATGATGGGCCGCAAGAACGCGTTTGAAAGCCATCAGCAATCGGAGCGCCGCTAATGGCGGCTGCAATTCAACGCGCCGATTTTAGTGATATACCGCCTTTCATCAAATGTTTCTTTTTTGGAGCTTGACTGTCCATTGAATGGTGCGAAATGCCGCTCAATCGCACTCGCGTACAGTCAAGCTCCAAAAATCAATGAATTTGACTGCGCATGGCATGCCAAGAAAGGCGTTCAAGTAAGCTCAGCTGCGGATTTTAGAGTGGTCAAAGCCGCTTATTTTTCCCCTGCTTCGCCTTTTTTAAAAATACATTGTCCATGACGCACCAAGGACACCTTCTCAGGAGCTTTACATGATGATGCTTCAGATTTGAGGCGCATTGCAGCAAAGAGCGCTTGTAGTCATCCAAGGCTTGAGACCACTCTGAAGCGCCAGGAATCGCATCCGGATCGCTTTTGCCTTCGGTGAAGGCCAAGTGGAACATGCTGATCAATCTGCCGGGAAGCACATATTTAAGTTCATGGAGAAGGGTTGATGTTGAATCATCAAAAATGTATTTGCGGGACGCATCAATAAGAGGAATGTCGGGATCCTTGCAGTCAAACGGAAAAATGCCGTTCATAAGAAGAGGATATATATAAAAAGCCAGATGAAAGCCTGAAGGAGTTGAACTTTCGCATTCCATCGCGATATCATGGGGAGCGCTTGCCACAAAGGCCTTCTTCGGAGAAAACCTTTCGCTTGAGCTTGACGGTTTGCCTGACTTGGCGCAAAGGATTTGGGCGAGCGTGATTCTATCCTCGATGGATAAAGCGTAGCCGGGATCATATTCTAAAGCGTCAGAAAGCGTCATCCTTGAGGAAGATGCGTTGGCTTCGCCCGAAATCAAGCGTGTGACTGCGCCGAATAAGCCGCCTGAGGATTGATTTCGAGGCTTTTCCCTCGGGGGTTGACTGCGCCTGGCATTGAGATTTTTCTTTGATGATTCTTTAGGCTGGACTCTTTGATTTTTCCCTGAAGATGGCATTCGTTTCGCCTTTTTTTTCTTAGAGGGCGCCTTTGCCTCTCCAGGAGGCGTTTTCCCAAGTTTCGCCGATTCCTGGGGAAGCTCTGAAACAAGCTCTAAAGAATGATCTCCGGATTTATCTGCGGCATCGAAGCTCTTTGGTTCATCTTCTTCAGTTATTTCCATTTCATCCAGCGCAGGCATCCTGTAGTATCCCTCTGCTTGACGCAAGACGGCTACGCTGGTATCAGCCATGATGAGAAGCGTAGCGTCGTCTTCCTTGAAGACCATTGGATCTAAACTTTTCAAATCTTCTTCCAACCACAAAGAAAGCGACTTGACGCCCGAGTTTTCAGCTCTTCGCTCTATTCTGGCAGGATCCAGGTAATAATCCAGCAGGGCTATATAGTGCCTTTCACTTTTCCTTCTCAGATGATGCGGGAAAAACATGCTCCATATTCCGTCTGTGCATAAAAGGACGGAAGCGACTTTCTTTTGGAGCTTTTCAAAGACCCACATCGTTTCTCCGCAGCAAAGGGGGAAAACACGCTCCTCTTCGTCATTTTGGGGAGTTGTGACAGGAGCCAGAATGCCATCCGAATAATACGCAAACATTCCGCTGTCCCCCGCATGGCCGTAATATAAATCTCCGCCGGCTAGAACAGCCAAAGTGAGAGTGGTGTCGCATTGGTCTAGATGCAAGCCCTTTCCCGCAGCCTCTTCTTCAACGCTAAAAAGCGCTTGGTTGAAAGATTCGCGCATTATACTCATAAATTCATATTCATCCATAGAACTAGTCAAATGTTTTGCGCAATACTCAACCGCAGTTTTTGAGGCTATCTTGGATGCTATGTCTGAATGCTTCTGTGATCCCAGCCCGTCAGCTACAGCGCCAATGAGAAAATCCGGCGTAGTTATGATGCAGTGGGCGTCTTGGCATATTTGACCCCTTCTTCTATGAGATTCTCCGCATAATGTGATGCCGAAAGAATATTTCATGTATTTTCACCGAGGGTTTGCAATAAGGGGCGTTTCGCCTTATTGAACCTTGAATCAGAGTTTTTAAGCGGATAGGCATCAGATTGCGCCGATTTTTAAAGCGCTTTCCATCTGCGTTAGGACGCCTGCTTATCTGAAAAATCGATGCTTGCGACTGCATATCCGCAACAAATGATCCTTTATTTTGTTGATTATCCATTGAGTGGTGGGGGGGGGGGGGGTGGGGGGGTGTTGCGGGGGGAGGGGTTGTAGGTGTGCGAAAAAAAAAAAAGTGTTAT
>JAISZB010000188.1 GCA_031269465.1 Clostridiales bacterium
TTTGGTTCGAATTTGGAAGAGCAGAACGCGCTGAACAGCAACGGCTGGGTCTGGTACTGCGCCCATGCAGCCAATGGTGCATGGCAGCCCGCAAAGCTCAAAAGGATTTCCGACTGGCATACCGGGGACAGCTTATTTACGTTTTTTTCTCTGATTTCAGAGGTGATGAATACCAATGCATAAGGAACCATGCTCTATCCGGTTTAAAAACGGCGAACTCGACGATCTGCGAACTCGCCTTTTGGTAGACTTGAAACATGAACAGTTTGCCGTATTATTAGGCAAAACAGAAGATGCGGGCGGGGTTAAAATCGTAACGGTACGTGAGGCAATATACCCCAGTCAACGCGATATAGAAGAATCCAGCATTGCATCCTTGAGAATAAACAAAATTTTTGTAGCGGAAACGCTTCACCAGATAAAGGATAGGTTAGACGTGGATACGTATATTGAAGTCCATACCCATCCATTTTCTACAGGCCATACTGCGTTTTCAGGCATAGACGACAGTGACGAGAGACGTTTTTCAGATTATATCGCTAAAAAGTGGCCAGGTATAGAATACGCAAGCGTGGTGCTGTCACAAAATATGTATGACGCCCTTTTATGGCGCTGTGGGGAAAGGTGTTATATTGAAGCGACAATAAAGACCCAGCTAACATGCGAAGCCATATATAAAAATCACGATCAAGACGACACTGTCATCGACAGCGAGCAATCGGACATATTTAATAGGGGTATACTGGCACTGGGATTGGCCAATATGAGAAAGATAATGTCCGGCCAAACTATCGCGGTAGTTGGGGTTGGTGGAATTGGATCAATAATTGCGGAAAACTTAGTGCATATGGGGTTTAAACACATTATATTGATCGACGGAGATAAATTGGAAATGAGCAATTTGAACCAGGTTGTCGGCGCCAGCTATAAGGACGCGCAAAACAACGCGTATAAAGTTGACGCCATTGCGAACCACCTGCGCGGGATTAATCCGAAGTGCGAAGCAGATCCATATAAAATAAGCGTCCATTCACATGAAGCTGAAATAGCTCTTGCCCATGCGGATTGGATTGTAGTGGGTACGGACAACCATTCCAGCAGATTCAGAATTCAAGAATATGCATTCAAGTATTACGTGCCGTTTATTACCGCAGGACTCAACATATCCGTCGAAGGGGATAAAATAACCGACATCAGCGGAGAGGTAATTACGGTTCGTATAGTTGACACTTACTGCTTGTCATGCCTTAACCGTGTTAATTATGACGCGGTGGCCGGTGAAACCCATCCGGATCCCGCCGTAAGGGAAGGACTTGTAAAACGCGGGTATATCAGCGGAAAGGAGATTAAGGAACCCGCAGTAAAGACGCTTAACTCCATAGTAGCCGATATGGCGGTAGATTCTTTGATATACTGCTTTTCATATAAAATTGCCCTTTTTGGAGCTTGATTATACAGGCTTCAATGTATAATCAAGCTCCAAAAAAGGAACATTTGATGAAAAGCGGTATAAACCAGTATACTGGACGCCAGCGTACAATACCAGTGCTTGTTTATGAAAACAACCTTGAACCGATTATTTACGAGGATAAAGAATCACTGGGGCTGCGCCAGAAAAATTGTGGAGTTTGCGGGTAAGAAGATGTAGCCATAGTCACTATCAGCTGATAATCTGAAATGGATGGAGACACACAATGGGAAAAATACGTTACCATATGAAAGAAATAAATATAAATGGTAAGCTGCATCCAATAACGTTATATTCGAAAGGCGACATCAAGAGACAAAAAGAGCTTTATGCCAGGTATGCTCCTTTATTTGTCGAACAAACACATTCATCGGTGTATTCATTCATACCTGGTTTCTCCAATTTTGATTCAGCTGCAGCCGCAAGCCATTATGCGTTTGTGTTCGATTATTACATTTGGATAATCGACAAAGATATGGATAATTTACTTAAATTAACAAAGTCAATTTAGAACAATTAAAACCGATCATTGCAAAAAAGTTAAATGTTTATTAGCTATATAGATTATAAAGGCCTAAGCTACTTCGATTTAAATTTTATTAAAATGAATTGGAATGTACATTCTGAACAATGAATTATATTTATGAATATAATTAACAAACAATAGCTAATTATAATAATTAATGGATTCAAGGAAAAAAAAGCTCTCCAGCTAGAGAGCTTTTCCTGCAAGGCTGAGCTCCCCATAATGCGGGATTTTTCGTCGTCGCGTACATGGACAGCCTCGTGTCCGCCGACTGCCGGGGGCGGAGGCGATCGCGGAGGAGGAGAGGGCCGGCAAAAATAACAAGCATCTGTGGAGCATCAACAAAACGCAACTCATATCGTTCCTTTCGGACAATTTCATCCGCCTTCTCAGGACTGCCGCTTCCAGGCTGGCCGAGGAAACGGCGAAGATAGCCGGGCAAATGTCGAAGGAAACGGTTGCATGGGATAACAAACAGCCTTGCTACGAGCGAAAAATTCCACGTCAAATACGTAAATACTAGATATTATATAATGCAGAATAAAGTTACTTCACAGGACTAAAGTATTCATTCCTCCCCTAGGATTTTGGAACGCCAAAATGAAACTGGCGTTGCAAGTTGACTTGTTTTATTTAATAGGATTGCCTTTTAAGCTATTTTGAGAGGATTTCGCAGAATATATTCGATTAATAATTTTAATTACGCAGAATAAAATCTTATATTTTAAAATATATAAATTAATTGCAAATTCAAAATTCGTTTTATTCAGAGCTGTGTAATAGCTATTCCGATGGTTTGCAAAGTGACTGTCATTTTGAATAATTTTGTCGATAATGTTGCTATATTTATCCATATAATTTATTTAAACATATACATCATCTAAGAATCATACAAATTCATTGATAAATTTTGCAAAATCAAACATATATTCTCTTAAATTTTAAACTTTTCTGCAAGATTTTTATGCTCTTTTGACTGGTGAATAATGTAAATAGAGTTGTCGGAACAGTTCCATTTTGTATAGTTCTTTGTCATACTCCCAGGGCTCTTTGCGATTTCTTTTGGGTGGAACTACAGGGTTAAATCCCAACGACGTTGCCAAATCACGTGTCTCATTGCCTTCATAGGCTCTATCCATCAGCAGAAAGGTCTCAATACAGGTCTTGCCATGTGATTTTAAAAGGTTGCGTCCTTGTGGAGCATCTCCTGCTTCGCCGGATGAAAGAGAAAATATTGCTGCGTCCCTATCAGATGCGGCGACCATATGAATTTTGGTATTCCATCCTCCGCGAGATTTTCCAATGGATTGCTTCCCATGTTTTTTAAAGTGCCAGTTCCGTCAGGATGCACCTTGATGCTTGTAGAATCAAGGGAAACAATGGACACATTGATTTTCATGATATCCTTTTCCTGGAGCCGCAGAAAGACCTTTTGCAGGACACCACTTTTTGCCCAGCGGGCCAAACGCGTATATATTGTGTGCCAATTCCCGTACTCTCTCGGCAAGCCCCTACACTTACATCCATTTTCCAGAACATAAATACACGCATTTAATACTGCCAGATTGCTGATCCGGGCTGGCTTGCGATGCTTTGGAAAACACTCTTCTATCAATGAATACTCGTTCTTTGTTATCTTCATACATTAAGTATATCATAGCCTCTTTTATGTTAACACGTCCTAAATGAAAGATTGCCTCAAGCAATTCTTTCAAACCTGTAAATTCGCTGATTTCACTATCTGTTTGCAAAGTATTAAAGAAAATATATGGATCATTTTTTGATAATGCTTTTTGAAAGAGCGTTCCTCCATCCGTAGTCAACCCGGTTATCTGACGAACACGCTCAGCCAGCCCTTTCGCCGCTTCAAAAACAGCATCGTAATAATCCTTTCTCAGATAATCCTTAATGCAATACTTTCGACTTCGTGATGAATGGCGCGGTTATAAAGTTGCCTCTTTAATTCATCAACACGTCGGTCAACTTCATCCAGCGTTTTTGCCTGCGATACGAATGCCCATCGCGTTCAGCTTCTTGGCAATCCGGCTAACCCCCATGCCGCCGATGTAGTCCTCAAAAATCATATGGACAATAGCGGCCTCCTCCTCGTTAATTTCAACACGGCCTTTTTTGATGTCGTAGCCGTACATATTGTTGAATATGCCGCTAGCTAAGCTTTGCAACTCAGTTTTTTAGAGGTGTTAAGCTTGTTACAGCAATTCCAAAATGGTATGATATATCCTGGAATTGTGATAGAGAAGAAGGACGAATGGCACGGAAAAGCCGCGCATATACTGTTCGGTTTTAGGCAATCTTGCCCTAAAACAGAGACAACTGAAAAGATAGGTCGGAGATATAGCGGCAACATTTATTACACTGGCGAATGAATCCGCAATTGGAAGTTTGTAGATGTCATTGCATAGGAAAAGGCGGGATAGCCGCCCGCCTTAATATAGCGATTTGCAGTCAATTGCGACTGAATTGGAGCTTGTTTTTCCACAGAGTCGTTCGCTGTGCAAGCTGAATCAGGAATTAACAATGCAAATCAATAGCCTTTATGCCGTCCAATCATATGATGGCAGAAAGCTCAATTGCTATTCTTTTGGTGAGGTGATTTGATTGGAACGTTGCGCTTGGGTGGAGTCATTCGAAGAGTTGCCTGATAAATTTGATCGCATCTTCTTTGGAGATGAAGGTTGCGATCTCTTTTTATATGATTCAGAGTTCCAGGAGAGAATTAATCATTTTCTTTTATCCGGTACGCCAATTGGATTGATTGCGCCGTTTTTGACTCCCGAGTCAGAGCAGCCCTTCAGAAACTTGCTGGGGAATCTGCGCTTGCCAATTGAAGTTGTTGTAAATGACATAGGCGCATACAAAATTGCAAGGGAGAGCCTTCACAAGCCGATACTTGGCCGGCTTCTCTCAAGGCAAGCCTCCGATCCGGAGATAATCCGCTTTTGCAAGCCGCAGCCAGATCGAATCGTATACTATGACAGAACTCCCGCTCGGCTTCGATATTCGCCTCCGCATACGACGCTTATGGAGCGTTTTCGCGATTCTCCTCTGTTTTCAGATGAGGCGGCGGAAGTGTTCTTGGGAGATTATCCTGAAATGCAAGTCATGTGCGATATGCTCCCTCACGGAATCCCCGATTCCCTCCCTCCAAAGTATTCAATTATGCTTCATCTTGAGGAAGTGCTGGTTTCAATGCTTCCCTGCCAGCACAATTGCAGAGATTGCCCGCAAAAAGAAGTTAAGATTGGAGAAACCCGATCCCGTAATCCGATATATCGAAAGCGAAACACTTGCTACTATAAATTTTCTGAAATAAATGGCTCTCTTGAACTAGACGCGTTCCCGCCGTCTATAACAAGAACATTGATTAAGGCGTAGCCTTAGCTTCCATGCGCTTCCTCAAAGGACGGAAATAAGCCTCTAAACGGCGGCCTGCTCAAGCTTGCCGAAAAGGCTGGCATTCAGCCTCCATGCATAAAATGCTCGGATTCCTTGCTGTTTAGAGCTTCAATGATTCGAGATACATTTCTAAAGGCCTCATAGTCTTCTTCGGACTCATCGGTGCGGTTAGACAAGACCGCGAGAGTGTACGGCATTTCTGAAAAGACAATGGCCGTATCGTTGAATGAGCCGTCGCCAGAGCCGTATTTGTGAGCCATCGGCCAGCTTGAGACAAGCATGGGGTTTGATGCCGTCATCATGTCTAATTTGAGTTGAAGCGCATATGGCTTCCCCGTTTCGAAGAAATCGTATATGAGTTCCAAGCAGTCGCTTGCGGAGCGCGCCGTCATCTGATCCTCGTTTATTGTCCATATAGAGCTTACATCGACGCCCTTGGAGGAAAAGTAATCCTTGAAGGCATTCACGCCGTATTTCTCAATGAGCATCCTAAGCGCTGTATTGTCGCTCTCTACGATAGCATGCGTCAAGACTTCTTGCTCCGTCAGAAGAGTCCCAAGCTTCATATTTTTTATCGAGCCGTCGCCTCCGCGCCTCAACTCAGAGGTGAGTTCATGAAAAACGGCTTTCAAGTCAACGCCTGCGGCGTCAGACTTGTCATACACCATAAGCGCGTACGGCGCCTTTATGATGCTTGCGGTGTAGTAAAGCTTCTCAGAATTGTACTCCAGCGTTCTTCCTGTCAGCATATTTTTGTAGACTACAGCAAATGTTGCCTTGTACTTTTCCAATTCATTAAGGGAGGCTTGGTACGCCTCGTCCAGATCCGCTGTATATTCGAACCTTTTATCAGTATTCAAGATTATTGCCTTTGTGCTTTGATTGTAAGATACATTTGAATCGAACGCCTCTGCGAGATCGCGAAGCTTCAGGAACTCGCCATTTTGTCCTGCGGATGAGGCAAAGTGCATAGAGCCGTTAATGATTAAAGGCTTAACTCCGGCTGCAGTCTCGTTGTCCTTTAAGGCTGCGTTTATTATTCCAACGTCAAAAGCTGTCCTTACATTATACCCTGAAGCGGTTTCAGTGAAAGTGAATTCTTTTTCAGTACCTGAAAGAAAGGTTTGGAAGTCCATTAAAGATACATAGCTCCAGTCATCGTAATATTCTACGGATGCTCTGTAGTAGACTCCATCCACCTTTATCAAGGCATCCGCTTCTTCAGCGTGCGCCGACACGCATGACAATAAGGCGAGAAAAGCCGCTATTGCGATTTTTTTCATCAGATTTGGCGCAGGAGACTCCGCCTCAAATTCCATTAGGCTGGAGTCTCCTGCACCCCCTCCTTTCTTTTTCTTCTCTCTGCTGGAATGGCAGTTCTCTTGAGCAAAGGCTTGGTCTTCTTGCAGCCTGCGCCTCCAGCGTCCGAACGTCGAAGCTTCCGCTTGCCTGCCTCCCAAAAATGAAGCCTTTGCGCCCGTCCGGCATTTGCACGCTGCCGAACAGCTGATAGCCAAACACACACTTGGGGGATTAATTCAGTTTCCTTTTCTCGCCTTTGTTTATAGAAGCTTTTTTGCAATCGGCGATTAGGCTTTCCTGCAGCTTTCTGCATATTGATTGAGTTCAGAGGAAAAATCTTGGATTGCCGCCGGTGCGCCTTGCGTCTACGGCGTGATCTTTTTCCAGGTTGTTTCTGATTCTCGTGTTTGTGGCTATGAGCACAAGATTCAGCCCCATATCAAGACGGAGGATAAGGTACACGAGATACTGCCGATTGCGAAAATAGTATTGCTTCATTCGAAATTCAGAAAATCGAATCCCGGTATATCAGGAGCCGAATGCCAGCTAGGCGATCAGATGGCTTCTGGAATGCAAGGGAGTATGTCTTATTTCGAGACGGACATGTGTGCCGTGGCAGAAATGGCTGCAAGAATCATATATTGGCTATTCATCATATAGAAACCCGCAGAATAGGAGGCGACGCTCCGAGCAACCCGGCAGCTCTGCGCCAGGATTGCTACAGCGGTTGCCGGGTTGCCGTTTTCATGGGCATCGGGATGCCGCTTTCGGCATCGGGGCGCCGAAAGCGGCGCCATGCGGGCAAGCTGAATCTGAACCTAAAACGAAGGCGATCATTCAGAGACGCCGCATTCATGGGGATTATGCGCTGGGTATTCTATAGCAGGCTTAATGAGGAGTATGCGGACGCTGGCACGGCATACGGCTATACCGATTTGCAGTCAAATGTACCGGCTTTGGAGCTCGATAGCGGGTTTTCCTATTACGCTTTGCGATAGGGCGCTTCCGATTGCGCCTTCAACGCCTAAACGCTCTTAGCGTTGAGAGCAAGTCTACTAATCAGTCCTCAACTCCGCCTCGGCGGCGTACAGCTCTTCTTTCTCCGTTGCCGCCGAAATTCCTATCGACTTGCTTCCCGCATCTACTCCCAGGCTTATCGGCTGAGCATACTCAGCGCTGTCATACAACAACTGGATTGTGAAAGGCTCAAGTTCTTAAAGGCTTCAGCCTTGCGATATTAAGCGGTGGGTTATTGACTCTAGCCTCCAATCCCTTTCTAGCCGAACCTTTAAAAATCTCTCAACTCCGACTCAGGGCAGATGATTATCGCCGTCCTTTTTTCAGGGTCAATCCATTTCAATACATTAAGCAAATCCTCGCTCTCAAGCGCGACGCAACCCGCAGTTCCAGAGCTGTTTGTCAAGGCATGCAGAAATATCCCTCCTCCGATGCCTTTTTTCCGCTCCAAATTGAAGTCGATTACAGCGGCATGGTCGTACGCCTTCTCATATTCTATCAGATGCTCGGAATTTCTTGTACTCCAGCTGCTTGAAGAATCTCTGCTCTGGTATGTATTATAAAGATCGCTGTTTGAATCCCCAACCCAGTAGTCAGACTCATCTACAAGCCTGTATGGGTACTTGACCCCTGGATCGGGAAGGATCCCAAAGCCCCACGTTATGGAGTAGACTCCGCCGGGAGTTGTTTTGTCGCCTTGAGTCCTATTGTACGAAATTCCCCGCTGCCCGACTACTCCGCTTAGATCAGAAAAAGCCCTGCTCCACCGGCCGTCTGTCTTTTCGTATGCATTTATGACGGCTTTAGCATCTCTTAGCGTTTTGGTTGTGACTGTTATTATCTGCCCGTACTCAGCTGCAGCCTTTGTTGACTCGATTGGGAGCTCCTCTTCAAAGCCGGTTGATAGCTCATAGCCCAGCAGTCCAAACAAATCAGCAATAGGAAAGTACATAATGCCGTTTTGGAGCAGGATAGGTCTTTCCATTTTTATATACTGATCTTGCAAAATAGAAAGCGCTGAATCTTGCGACAGATGAAGGATTCTGCTGTCAGGCAATGAAATCTTTATCCTGATTTTTTCTCCATCAATCATAAACGCTTCTACATTTGCGCCGGTTGACTCAAAAAACTCCCTTAGCGGAAAGTATGCTCGCCCATCAATTGATAATGGTTTCGAGACAAGCTCCAGAAGCTCTTCGTTTTCATAGAGCCTGAAATTCAGGCCTCTTTGGATTAGCCTGTAATCTGGGGGATCAATCTTGATGGAAGCCGCTGAAAAGGCTAAAGCTGCTAATGCGCAGGCTGCTACTCCAATAAACTTCATTTTCGATTGACGAAAAATAATATTTGCTATAATAAGCCCTCCCTTAGCGCATCCGCGCTTTACTTATACATGGTAAAATGAATTTTACTGATTAAGCTAGAGTTGCGCGATTTAACTACATTCCGGATTCTATGTTTTTCCAGCGTGTTTCCGAAAGCCTTGCCACAGCGGCGGCATTTGCGACGCCCAGCCCAGCTCGTTGCCCGAGACTCTGCCAGCGCGCCGCCAGCAATGAGGCGCATATGGCGGGTCGCTTCAGCCTTGCCCTCCTATTCATCACAGTTGTTATGCGGCGGATACCCTTGCCTTTAGGCATTACAAGAGGTTGAGCTTCTTATAAGAACCTGTTTGGGATCTAATATCGACATTTTAAGTAAATTAATGTAATTAGATTACACCCAATAATTTATGCTAAAACATGTAAATTAAAGAATAATATTATAGTTAATTATATCTTTATTTCGAAAATATGCTTCAGACCGCAGCGGCGCGCTACTCATAATAGGGCGGGAATCGGCGGATTTGAAGGGTTCCGTCGAGACGGCCCTCGCGGACGGCGGAAATGCAGGCGCTGTTTTCGCCGCTGAAGCGGAGCTCTCGGCAGGCGCCGCAGTTCAAGCCGCCGAAAGGCCCGATTTAAAGAATTTTGCCGCAGCTCCCAAGCGATGGATCGTGGAAAGATCGTTCGCCTGGATGGATAAATGCCGAAGGCTGTGGAAAATTTGCGAAAGAA
>JAISZB010000225.1 GCA_031269465.1 Clostridiales bacterium
GCGAAATTAAAAAGCATTTCTCTTAGCGCTGCATATTCAACATATCCTGGGCTCATAGTTTTTGACGCCTGATTAACGGCTGGACATTGAAAACTTAATAAGATCAAAAACAATCTGAAAGGAGGACAGGCCTAATTTATCAGGGACTCTCGCTCTTCTTCATGAAATGCGCCATGAAGCGCCAGCATTTTATGAAGATCTCAATAACATTGCCAGCCAGCGCCTATTGCCAGAATTTCAAAGCTATCTACGTCAACAACCGAAAGCGACGGAAACAAGACCGAATCTACAACTAAAGAAAGAGGACGAATATGTTTGGCAACTATACGATGCTTGATTTGCCTAATTGCTTTGCTCTTGGCGATAATGGCAAATGCAGCTGCTTGAAGCTTGACAGGGGCTGTTTGGGCACGCAATGCAGATTTATCATTTCAGCTGAAGACTTAAAGGAGCGAAAGGCGATGCTCCATATGAGACTGCGCAAAATAGGCAAATGCGAACAGAAGCATATCGCTGACAAGTATTACAAAGGTTCTGCGCCGTGGCAGGCATAGCCTGTTTTGCAGATTTTTCGCGCCAGAGAAGCTTGACGCCCTATGAATTCCCTTCCGGGCTGAGGCTATTTGCCGCTGCATGCAATGCGATCAGAACGAGCGAAGATTTCATGGCTTTCGTTAAAAGCGCCTTCGCAACTGCCGACTGTCGAAGCGCAAGCTTCTGAGCAGCCTGCGAGGAAGTCAACGCTTACGCGGAAATGCCTTGCAAGCGCGACAACCATATTCAGCGAAGGCTGCCTTAACCGCAGTTCGTAATTCTGGTAAGCCCTTACGGTTATGCCGAGCAGATCTGCAACATCTCTTTGAGTTTCGCCAGTCTTTTTGCGGCACCATCTTAGGCGGTCGCTTATGTCAACAGATTCAATCATAGACTCAGCTCCGAGAAGCAAAAATTAAGTTTTAAAGCCTCGCCATGAACAACTGTCCGCGTCAGCATATACATGAAACGCGAACGAATCGTTCGCGTCGACGGCATGTATATGCAACACGAACAAGATGTTCGCGTTGAGGGCAAGCATGTAAAGCGCGAACATCTTGTTCGCGCAAACCTATAGGGGAAGGTGATGGCGAAACCATTAAAAGCTGAACGCAGGGCTGAGTGTAAGGATAGGCGAATGGGCTTTTCAAGTTCAAGCGGGGCTGGCACCACCGCTAGAGAATGCCAGCCTTGCTTGAATCGAGGCAGCTCATCAAGCCTTCATATCCTGTCATAGCCAAATAAAATTTCAACAGATGAAGATCTGGAGCATTCCGGCCTGATCTGCATGGTTCATTGTAACACGAACAGAGCGGGCATGTAAAGATCATATTTCCTGAAATTCATGATTTTTAAAGCCAGAGGGGTGTTTGATATAGGCGTTTCTAGCAGCGCAAAGGAAGGCGGGTACATGGGCATAAGCGAGAGGGTGGAGGATTTAAGGCGCTTTCAGAGCGTAATGTCCATTAAAGCGGGCAGCCCGGATAAAGCGAACGCAAAGGCTTCTTACCTTCTGCAGAGAGAGGTTAAAGAGTATCTAGGCATAGGCAGGGTTGCTGTTGTAAGGGATCTTGCGAGAAGCGGAATAAACTACATTCAACTTGGAGTGATGCATAAATACAGCGTTGTTTCGCTTGCAAAAATGCTGACCGGCACAAGATTGCCCTATGTCAGGATGCAAAGACGCGAAATGATTAAGATGACCGGGTTCAACGTCGGAAGAACCGAACTTGAAGATGACATTGAAATAGTTTTCGGATCTGGAGAGCTGAGCATTTTCCAGGGGGCTGAGTATTTGAACGTAAGCGGACAGTTCCTCGCCAAACTGCTGGCGAGGGCCAGAGTTCCGCTCAGGCCGTCAGGCACCTGCACTAAGGTTTCAGCCGGAGATTTTGCGAGATGGATCAAAGCCTGCGAGAGGACCACGGTATTCGGGGGGGAGCTGGACACTGAATACCTATACAGCTGATACGCCAGCTAATTTGGCAGAGGAGCCAGTTGAATGAAATTGGAGCTGACATTGTACCAAAAAACCGATAGCAGCATGAAAAAGCTTTACCGCTTGACCAAGTATTGCAGCAGGAGAAGCGCGTACGACAGAATCGATCAGCTGATTCAAATGGCCGAGGAGTATGCCGGGAGGCATAATCTAATCATCCGTGAAAATAAAAGGCGTGAATCATCAGAATCAATAGAAATAGACGCAGTAGTGGCTTAGCAAGAACTGCGAGCCTGGATGTCTGAAATTCCGCTTTGCGCGTGGGAGCCAACAGCATTTGCGTCCTGCTTCCTGGAAAAGCGGCGGCATTTCGCAGGCCGGCCAGGAAAGCAGGCGCGTCGTCCGGACATCCACAGGCTATAGTTTGGCTGGAGTGAGAAGAATTGCTATTTTGCAAAATTTTAATTTTGAAACGGGAAGGGCGGGAAGAAAGCGGGAATGATTAGCGCAGATGAGAGAAAAACAATTGAATTCAAGAGCTACTGTGAGAGGGTGCAGGATCTCAGAAGCTTTCAAAAACTCCTGGCGGGCAGAAGCCGCAAGCCGCGCAAGGAAAATGAATTCGCCTCGTATTTGTGCCTGGCCGAGGTGAAAAGCTATTTAGGAGTCGGAATTGATGCATGCCTGAACGATCTTGCCAGAAACGGGATCCGCTATGTCGATATTAAGGCGATGCGCAAATACAGCATCCTGTCTTTAGCCAAGATGCTGGAATCGGCTCGGATGCCGATTCCAGAAAAGGCAGATGGAGCTGACATAGACTTCAACGCCGGATGGGAAGAGATTGCCGGCGACATGAAAAGCCTATTCGGCTCAAATGAGCTGTCTTTGATTCAGGCTGCATCGTACATCAATGTCAGCTACAGGTCTTTGAGCCCCATTTTTGACAAGCATGCAATTCCGACAAGAAAAACGGGGATTTACAGGAAGGTTTTCGCCAATGACTTCGCCAAGTGGCTTGCAGCGCAGGAACGCGTCACTCAGCGCGGAAGGCCTTTCTATGAAACTTGCAAAGCTTATTCTCCAGCTCATTTGCAGGAGAAAGCTGTAGAGGAAAGCTTTTGAGAGGCGGGATAATATGACCAATTGCATAGAGCTGCGCGGGCGGCCAAGCGGCTCGGCAAGCATGTCGCTTAATGCCGAACTGTCAAACGGCAGGCTTGACGGCGGCGTCTATTCATTCGACATCGGAGGGAATAGCGGCTGGACTTTCTCAACATCCGGATACAGCTGCCTGACAGTGGCGAATGATCTTCTGGAAATCGCCAGGCAGCTTGCTGAATGGCAGAAAATCGACGCGCCCGGATTATCACTTGACATCCCGGCGCCAATAAACGCGGCGTCAATTGATGGAGTTCAGATGTCTATGGCATTTGACAGCGGATTTGACGATTTGTTTTCTGCGGCCGGCGAATTGGCGCATAATCCGCACTATAGAGAATTCCATTATGACTTGGGCGGCGATCGATCCATAGATATTGAGCTTGGGCAGGATTCCGCGCTTGAGATGTCCAGAGTTTATCTGGATTCAATCGGATTTGCGAGCCGCTGGAAACTGATGGATGCCTTATACTCGATATTTGGCAGCCCTAGCGGTACTTCCCGCAGGCGAGCGTCAGAATCACCGTCTCTTTGGGAGCGAGCTTGACTAAATCTGTAAAGTAATTGCGGCCCGGCCTTGCGCCGCCGCAACCGCCGACAAGCATGAAGCGTTTTATCGATTCGGATTTTACCGCGTCAATCAATTTATCCGCTATCGAGAGAACTGCGCCGCGTCCGAATCCGGTTGTCACTTAGTTTGCGCCGTTGATGCCCGCAAAGGTGAGGGACTCTGAATATCCGCCGGGCGCAAGCGCTTTTTCGATTACCGGGGTAAGATTTTTTTCCTCGCCGATATGGATAAGCCCCGGAAAGCCGGCGACACCAGTGGTGAACACCCTGTCGGCATAACTCGCTTTCGGCGGCATAAGGCAGTTGGAGGTAAACAGGAATGCCGCTGGGACATCCGCAAACTCCTTCTGTCTGCCAAGCCGTGCCGAAATTGCCTGTGAGGAGCGAATATTTCGCCAGTTCGGGATAGGCGTGCGCAGGCAGCATTTCGCAGTGCGTATAAACATTTACGACTCTACCTTTAGTTTGTTCAAGCAGAAGCTTTAGATCCCGCAAATCATGGCCGCTGACAACGATAAACGGCGAGGGTTCAACCGTCTGAGTGACCTTTGTCGGAGAAGGCGTTCCGTAAGCGGCCGTATTCGCCCTGTCGAGCATTTCCATGCATATGAAGCTCGCCTGGCCTGCTTCAAGCGCAAGCGGCAGCAGCTCGTGCCGTCCAAGAGCGTCATTGCCAATTGCTGAGAGCGCCTTATAGAAAAAGCCATTTACTTTCTCATCGGATAAGCCCAGCGCAAGCGCATGATACGCATAAGCAGCCATGCCACGAATTCCGAATAAAATCAACGATTTCAGAGAGCGGACATCTTCTGTTTCCTCCTCCCATAGCTTGGCCATGTCATATGGCGCTTCAGCGCTTTTTATCTCCCCTTCGATTGACTTCACCATCTTGACTGCATATTCATCGCTGAAATTTACGTTTGTGACGGTGGCAAACAGCCCTTCTATCACCTTGCGATCGAGCGCTTCATTCATTGCAGGATCCGATTTTGCCAGTCTGATAAGCGTTCCTGTCAGCTTGCCCTGCAAGAGAGCGTTGCATGCAGGCTTGCCGCAAACTCCGGCTTTTCCTAGGCATCCTTTGGCGCTCGCCGTCTGATCGCATTGATATACCGCTTTTCATCAAATGTTCCTTTTTTGAAGCTTGACTGTCCATTGAGTGGTGCGAAATGCCGATAACAATCACACTCTCTGTATAATCAAGCTCCAAAAAAGGCAGTTTAGTACGAAAATACATTTTATGGACATTTTTCCATGCTTCAAATACACAAATGACTTAATAATTTCACCCTTGGCGGTGAAGCGCAACGTCATAGGGGTTTATATGAAAAGCAGTATAGCTGCAAATCAGTATAGCTTGCTCCGATGATTTCAAGCTTCAAAACAGGAGTTTTCACAGCTCTGCAATACGCCGCCGTCGACGCCCAGCGTGACGACCCGCCACGGAATGAACTTGCCTGAATTTCTCAGCGCGTTAGCGGATGCCTGCTCTATGCCGCCGCAACACGGCACTTCCATGCGCACAACCGTCAGCGACTTGATATTGCCGCCTCGAATGATTTCGGTCAGCTTTTCACTGTAATCCACGCCGTCCAATTTCGGGCAGCCTATGAGGGTGATTTTCCCGCGCATAAATTCGCCATGGAAGTTCGCTCTCGCGTAAGCTGCGCAGTCTGCTGCTATAAGCAGATTCGCTCTGTCAAAGTATGGCGCGTTTGCAGGTGCGAGTTTGATTTGCACAGGCCATTGCCGCAGTTCGCTTGATGCCGCGCTTGGCTGCGCTGCTGTTTCCGCCGCCGCTCTCTGAATGCTGCGCGCGTTAGAACCAGGGCAAACGCTGTGTGGAGGCTGCTCTTGCATATTCTTTTTCACTTTCTCATCGCTATAAACCGCCGCTTCGCGTTCAACGAATGCGATCGCTCCGGTCGGGCAGGCGGGCAGGCAATTTCCAAGCCCATCACAATAGTCCTCGCGGAGCAAGGCGGCCTTTCCGCCAACCATGCCGAGCGCCCCTTCATGGCAGATATCGGCGCAAAGACCGCAGCCGTTGCATTTATCGACTCTGATTTCAATTATTTTGCGTTTCATTGCTTCACTCCTCCTTGATTTGCTGAATTTAGTATATTATAATAATAACAAATATTATGTTGGATTTCCAACGTAAAGGAGGCTGTATGAAAAATACTTTTTTCGCTCTCTGCTCCTCTCCTCTTTTTGAGGGAATTGGGAATGATGATTTTGATGCTATGATGAGCTGCCTAGACTCTCGTCTTCTCTCTTTCTCAAAAAACGAAACCATATATTTCGAGGGCGACATGGTGACTGAAATCGGACTTGTGGTCAGCGGCAGACTCCATCTCATAAAAGGCGACTTATGGGGAAACATTTCCATTGCGGCTGAAATCGCTCCTCCTGAGATGTTTGCGGAAGCTGTGGTATGCAGCGGTGTTGGCCGCGTTCCCGTCAGCGTAATTGCCAAAGAGGAAAGCAAGGTTCTTTTTATCGACTATAAAAAAATATTGTCAAGCTGTTCGTCCACCTGCGCTTTCCATTCTAAGCTGATTCGCAATATGGTGAGAATTCTGGCTCAGAAAAGCATCGCTCTGTCGGCGAAGATGGAGCATGTCGCAAAGCGCACAACAAAAGAAAAGCTGCTCTCATACCTAGCGGAACAGGCAAGGCAAAAGAGCAGCAAAACATTTGACATTCCATTTAACAGGCAGGAGCTCGCGGATTACCTTTTTGTCGAACGCAGCGCCTTATCGGCGGAAATGAGCAAGCTCAAGTCCGAGGGCGTCATTGATTACCGCAAAAATCACTTTGAAATGCTAAAGGAGGCTGTCCTATGAATAAGCTGGCAGAGTTGATAGAAGCTATGAGCAGATATGAAAGCGGAGTGCCGAGCCGTGTCGGGCATTTTCTGAAAGTATATGGATACGCCAAAACCATTGGAGAATTGGAGGGCTTGCCGTCCGATATTCAGGCTGTTCTTGAAGCGGCAGCCATAGTCCACGATATCGGCATAAAGCCTAGCGTTGAAAAATACGGCAGCAGCGCGGGGAAGCATCAGGAACAGGAAGGGCCGCCTGCAGCAAGAGATCTGTTGGAACAACTTGGCTTTGAGGCGGCTCTGATTGAAAGGGTTTGCTTTTTGGTTGGGCATCATCACACTTATGCAGGCGTGGATGGATTGGATTATCAAATCCTTCTTGAAGCTGACTTCCTTGTGAATATGCTTGAGGAAGCAATGACAGTGCCGGCTATTCAGTCTGCATACGACAATGTGTTCAAGAGCGAAACCGGGAGGCGGCTGTGCAGGCATCAGTATCTGCCGGCGCCAATAAACGCTTCCCCGCAGTAAAACCGCTGGCTTTTTTGCATGCAGGCTAATAGCGCAAACTCTTTCCAGCATAGGTCAAAGCGGCGGTGATGAGGTTTGTGAGTCGAGAAGAACAAAATCACACTTCCCAAAAATCCAATTGGAGATGAAGGAATTCCTCCTCAAAAACTCATTGCAAAGAAGAAGCTGGAACAGCTGGGCAAGCTGACAGAGGATCGGCGGATAGCGGAGTGTGAAATGCAGATATCTGCATTTCGCACCTTTGAAAGGGGACAATCAAGCTCCAAAATCAGTTTGACTGCGAATCTGCATATGCTGATTTTCATATAAACCTCTATGACGCTACGCTTCACCTCCAAAGATGAAAATATTAAGCCGTTGTGTGTTTGAGGCATAGACAAATGTCCATAAAATGTATTTTCGTACTAAATTACCAAGCATAGCGGACGGAAGGCAATGCGCGGAATTTGAGGGCTTGAACGAGGCAATATTCCCGTCCGAACAGCATGAAGAGGCGTCGCGCTTGCTTTTTACAGCATTTCTTGCGCATGCTGACGTGATTTAGGGGCAAATATGAGAAGTCCGTAACCACGACATTTACGTCAAGGCTACGGACTTTTTTGTTTGTCGAAGCGCAGATTCTTCCGCCCTTTCTACGGATGTCCTGCTAGATAAAAAATGAGATTGTAAGCTGCGTCGCGCATAAAGAGCTCTGCATCAGTATATCTGGAGGTGATGTGATGATTGTCAGTTATAGCAGGCATGCTGTTTTGCATTGAAAACCTTGTAATCCAGAGTTTACTGCGTTATCGGCAATAGAACTGTTTGAATGGCATAGTTCAGCGTAAGCGCGGCCAGCCGCGTCATTCACTGCATCTCCATTGAAAAGAATCAATTACACTGCCTCCTCTGCCCATGACAATATATTATTCTTGACTTTACAATATATTATTTTTGCCTTGCTAAACTAACATTAAAGATATTCTCTTTAATCTGTATAAAGATAGTCGATATGTGGCAGGACAATTTAACGCCCATTACATAATGCGTTAACTGGTGTTTTGTGGCGTACACAATGCAGCTTTGCTTAATTGGAATAAGTTGCAAATGTCGAATTGCGCTGAATAATTGAATAA
>JAISZB010000352.1 GCA_031269465.1 Clostridiales bacterium
GCTGTAAGAAGCTCAACCTCTTGTCCAGGAGAACTGCCATCCTAACTGAAAAGGAGGACATGCGGCTTCCTCCCCATGCCTAAAGGCAGGGGTATCCGCCGCATAACAACTGTGATGAATCAGAAACTTAAGCAGATCTTGTCTCTGAACAACTCTGCAAGCCTCATTTCCTCCCTGATGGCGATAGTCGTGGGGCTGGCGGTAGGCTTCATCGTACTTCTCGTCAGCAATCCATCTCAGGCGCTTGGCGGGTTTGGAGCGATACTTGCCAGCGGTTTCGGGGATCGCAAAAGCATGGGCCAGGTTTTGTACTTTGCCACCCCAATCATAATGACTGGTTTGTCAGTTGCTTTTGCCAGCAGGACAGGCCTGTTCAATATAGGAGCGTCCGGGCAGTTCATAGCGGGAGCTTACGCAGCGATTGTAGTGGGAGTCAAGTGCACATTCCTGCCAGGACACACGCTCTGGATAGCAGCCCTTATTGCCGCAATGGCTGCGGGGGCTCTTTGGGGCTTGGTTCCTGGGATTCTGAAGGCGATGTTTAATGTCAATGAAGTCATCTCATGCATAATGATGAACTACATAGGCATGTACCTGGTAAATTTCCTGATCACAATCACCGTATTCGACTCGCTGAAGAATCAGACGATGAGAGTGCCGGCAAACGCGAATATGCCCAAGATGGGATTGGATGCGATTTTCAGCAATGGCGCCAATGTTTCAAGCGCCAACAGCGGCATATTGGTATCCATCATCATGGCAATAGTGCTTTTTATAATTTTGGAAAAGACAAAGTTCGGATATGAGCTTAAAGCTTGCGGCTTCAACCGCGAAGCGGCAAAGTACGCAGGCATAAACGAGCGTTCCAGCATCATATCGTCAATGCTCATTGCGGGCGCTATGGCAGGCCTTGGTGGGGCGCTTCTATACCTGGCAGGCTCAGGAAAAGGCATTGACGTTGTAGATGTGCTCGCGGCTGAAGGCTTCAACGGAATACCGGTAGCGCTTCTGGCCCTGAACAATCCAATCGGAGTCATCTTCTCAGGACTTTTCATCTCTTACTTGACCGTAGGCGGGTTTAACATGCAGCTCTACAGCTTCGCGCCGCAGGTTATAGAGATAATCATCTCCATAATCATTTACTTCAGCGCGTTCGCCCTTGTTCTTAAGGGACTCTTGCAGAGAGGGGGCAAACGCAGGTGAGCATCCTCTATTTCCTTGTGCAGCAGACTATGTTCTTCTCAATACCTCTTCTCATTGTGGCTTTGGGAGGCATGTTCTCAGAGCGAGGCGGAGTAGTGAACATAGCTTTGGAAGGCATCATGATAATGGGAGCCTTTGCGGGAATACTATTTATAAATACATACCAGGGCGTCCTCCCTGGCCAGCCTGTGCTAATAATCGCCATCATCATATCTGTCGCAACAGGAGTCCTGGTTTCCCTGACGCATGCCTACGCTTCTATTAACATGAAAGCGGATCAGGTTATAAGCGGCACTGCCATAAATATGTTTGCGCCGGCTTTTGCCATATATGTAGCCAGAATGCTTCGAACAGTTCAGCAGATTCCGTTTGTTAACGAGTTTCGAATTGAGAGCGTTCCGTACGCAGGCTCAATTCCTGTCATAGGGCCTTTGTTTTTCCAGAATACGTATATTACAACCTATCTTGGGCTAATAATTCTACTGGCGTCATCTTTTGTCCTCTACAAGACGAAGTTCGGACTCAGGCTCCGTTCCTGCGGCGAGCATCCGCAGGCGGCTGACTCAGTCGGGATAAACGTCTATAAGATGCGCTACGCCGGAGTAATGATATCCGGCGGCCTTGCGGGCCTGGGAGGGTTGGTGTTCATCATCCCGACGTCTACGAATTTCAACGCCACAGTTTCCGGATACGGCTTCCTAGCGCTTGCGGTTCTAATATTCGGGCAGTGGAAGCCCAGCAGGATCCTTTTGTCTGCTTTCTTCTTCGGGCTTTTGAAAGCGACCGCGTCATCCTACTCAGGTATAGAATGGCTCAAAAACATTCCTATACACAGCAACGTCTATAAGATGATGCCATATATAGTAACGTTGATTGTCTTGGCATTCACATCCAAGAAATCCCAGGCACCGAAGGCAGAGGGCATTCCATACGACAAAGGAGGACGTTGATTTGGAGAAGATGTACCATATAGGCTTCGATGATTCGCATGGAGCCAGGTATGCTTTGCTGCCGGGGGATCCCGGCCGTGTCGAAGCCATAGCCGGCATGTTCGACAATCCAAGGTTTTATTGCCAAAACAGGGAGTATACGGCTTATCTGGGAGAATTATCAGGACAGACGATTATGGCTGTCTCAACTGGCATGGGCGGGCCTTCAACGGCAATTGCCGTTGAAGAGCTTTACCTCACGGGAGTGAGGACTTTCATTCGCGTAGGAACATGCGGAGGCATGGCGGAGCAGGTAAAAGGCGGGGATTTAGTCATTGCCAATGCCGCCATACGCATGGAAGGCACGACAAAGGAATATGTTCCCATAGAGTTCCCGGCGGTATCTAATATTGAAGTAACCAGCGCTTTGATCTCCGCCGCTAAAAAAAGCGGCTTGCGCTGGCACGCAGGGGTTGTGCAGTGCAAGGATTCGTTCTATGGACAGCATTCTCCTGAGCGGATGCCTGCGGGATATGAGCTCTTGGAAAAATGGGGGGCGTGGCTTAAAGCAGGGTGCCTGGCTTCAGAGATGGAAAGCGCCGCGCTTTACATCGTTTCCCAAGTGCTGGGCGCTAGAGCCGGCTGCGTTTTAAGCGTAGTATGGAACAAAGACCGGGAGAGGCTCGGCTTGGATAGTCCCGTTTCGTATGATTCAACCGGCGCCATAGAAACGGCCGTGGAAGCGGTTCGGCTTCTCATCGCGCAGGAAGCGCTTTAGGCTTTATCCTAATCCCGAGTCCGACGGCGCAACCGTTGGGTTCGGGATTTCATTTGCTCTTGGTCAGTATATTTGGCCGAGGCTTGATACTTAAGATAAGAGAAAAGAGGTCTGTCATGCACAGCGTTTTAATTGTCGACGATGAGGATGCAATACGCAAAGGCCTGAGAGAATACGCAGAATTCATGGGGTACGAAGTGTCGGAGGCGGCTGATGGAATGGAGGCCGTAGAGCTTTGCAGGAGCAGGGACTTCGATGTTGTGATCATGGATGTTATGATGCCGAAGCTTGATGGATTCACAGCATGCAAGGAGATAAAGAAAGTCAAGGACGTGCCCGTAATGATCCTTTCAGCGAGATCCGAGGAGTATGACAAGCTTTTCGGATTTGCTATGGGCATAGACGATTATGTCACCAAACCTTTTTCAGCTAAAGAAGTAATGGCTAGGATCGGGGTCATAGTAAACAGGAACCGGAAGCTTGCGCAAGAAGCGTCTGAGGAAAGAAACCTTCTATTCGGAGGCCTTGAAATAGACATGGCAGGGAGAAATGTTAAGGTTGACGGCAAGAAAGCTGAACTTACGCCAAAGGAGTATGAGTTGCTCTTCTTCATGGTTAAGAACAAAAACCTGGCGCTGAGCCGCGAAAAGCTTCTGAACGCAGTTTGGGGCTATGAGTTCTGCGGAGACTACCGTACGGTCGATACTCACATAAAAACGCTGAGAATGGGGCTTGGCGCCTATAAGGACAAAATAGTCACGCTCAGGGGAATGGGGTACAAGTTTGAAGCTTGACACCAATAGCTTTAAGTTCAAGACATGGCTTAGCCTGATGACATTCTCCCTGATAATTTTGGCATTGCTCTGGGTCTTGCAGGCTGTATTCCTTAAAGCGTTCTACACCGGCATGAAGACGCAGGAGATTGAGAAAATAGGCGCCGACATCGCGTCCTGGTACGGGCATGAAGACGCGGAGTCAAAGCTTCGTCGATACGCGTTTGCAAACAACATGTTTATAAATATGTACAACAACAAAGGTGACGTACTTGTGGCTGTGGACGCTCTAAACGCATACCGAGGCGATCTGAGGCTTGCATCCGCCAGCCCGCAGGGCGGGCTGGGCAAGCTTTTTGGAGAGCTTAAAGAGCAGCTTTCAAAGAAAAACGCGCAGAGCACCCATTATATAAGAGGAGAAAAAGGAGGCCGAACCCTTTTCTACGGAGCCCTTCTTCACGATCCGAACGGATTTCCGCAGTATCTTCTCGTGGCAAGTCCTATGCCGGAAATGGATTTCACGGCGTTTGCGCTGAAAAACCAGATGATGGCGATTACTTTCATCCTACTGGCACTGTCTTTATTAATGGCGCATCTGATATCGCGGAGGATATCAGTGCCCATTTTGGAGCTTACAAAATCTGCCGCAGTGCTCGGGCAAGGCAGGCTGGATGCTTCGTTTAGCATGAATGGCTGCACGGAAGTTGAGCAGCTTGCTTCAACTCTCGCCTTCGCCGCAAGCGAACTTTCAAAGATTGATGAATACAGGAAGGATTTCACCGCCAACATCTCGCATGATCTAAAGACTCCTCTAACAATAATAAAGTTTTACGCCGATATGATTCGGGACGTTTCCGGAGAAAACGCTGAAAAGCGAAACGCCCACTGCAGAGTCATTGTTCAGGAGACTGACAGGCTTTCAGGGCTTGTAACAGAGCTTCTTGAATTGTCCAAGATTCAAAGCGGCAATTCAGATCCTCAAATGAGGAAATTTTCACTCACCCAAAGCCTGGAGCAGACTCTGGCAGGCTTTGAAGCCTTGGCTGAGCATGATGGGTATCGATTCATCAGCGACATTGAGGAAGATGTGTTTGTAAATGCAGATGAATCAATGATAAAAAGGGTGCTTTGCAATCTATTGACAAACGCCGTCAACTGCACAGGAAAAGATAAAACTGTAAAAGTATTTTTGAAGAAGACGCCGCGCGGCGGCGCCAGATTCGAGGTTTGCGATACCGGAAGCGGCATCCCGGAAGAAAAGCTTCAAGGCATCTGGGAAAGGTATTACAAAGGCGAGGAGCATAAAAGGGCGATTGTAGGCACTGGACTTGGGCTTCCTATTGTGAAGGGGGTCTTGATCCTGCACAATGCCGAGTTTGGGGTAAAGAGCGTGGTGGGCGAGGGAAGCGTGTTTTGGTTTGAACTCGACTGTACTGATTAGCTTGATTTTAAATTAACTAATAAGCATAATCATGCATGATTTAATGGCGTGTAATTAAGGAAAATCTACGGATAGAGTGAATGCTCGCATGCTTGGACTTACTGCAGATAAGTTGCGTTGGTGTTATCTCAGCTATACTGATGATTTGCAACAGCGCCGATTCCGCTGAAGCTCGAAGCTGTTCGGCCATCGGAATTGACGCGCATAAATCTTGAAAAATCAGCGATAGTATCAGGCCTGGCGCTGTTGCCTATGTTCTTGCTTTCCTGCGCAAGCTTCCCCTTTTCTCCGCCGCCTAGGCTTCCTCCCTCGAAAGGCGCTTTCTGGCTCGGAAGCTTTCTGAAGCGGTGAGTCTGGTCTCTTTTTTCTCTTTCGCCATTTCCGGCCCTTCACCCATTGGCAGCCCCAGAAGCGGCGATCCCGATTGCTTCCGAAGTTCGTGCGCCTGTAGAGTCCGACTCGCCCTTGAGGCATTACATGATCTCCGAAACGATGAACTTCGGCGCACGCTCGTAAGCAGGCGCGCATAGACAATGTGCGCCGCCCCGCTTGCGGTTTTGAATTTCTTGAATTCTCAGGAGGATTCTGGATTTTCTTCGGCATTCTCCCTCGCGTGACTGAAAAGCGGCTTGTTCTGGCGCATGGAAATATGCCGATTTTCATCCAATGTTCCTTTTTTTGTTGTTTATCCATTGAGTGGTGCCAAATGCCGATATCAATTACACTAGATATATAATCAAGCTGCAAAAAGGCAATTTTCAATGAAAATCAGTATAAATACGATATGGAATTGGAAATGCAGGGGTGAGTGATATACTTGAAGCGACAATTATCTGGACATGCCATTATTCGGCGTTTTAATTGGGATTTCAGCATCAGCAGACAGCTTGAGCGTATAGGACTTTTTTACTTTCAACATAGATGTTTTTGCAATGCCAACAAATTCCACAAGGAGGCATGGCGATTGCCCGGCTCTTCCTGCTTCACGGCCTTGCCAGCGCGGATAATTGCGAGCGATAGGCCTTGCCCCATCAGATCGGAGATGTCATTTCCATATTGGCATTCAATAAAGCATATGTTATATTGTACCTATGGAGGTAGGTTTATGATTTTTGACTAATTAAGAAAACAGATTAGTTGCTCGCTAAAACTGACGCAGGAACAACCTGCTAAGGATTTGCAGGTTAGCGTTGCGACGTTAAACCGCTGGGAGAATGAACACTACAAGCCGCTGACTCTCTCGGATTAGCATGCTCGAGTATTGCCGCGCTAGTGTTCCGCACGAAATCTATGTAGAACTTGAGAAGATACTTTAAGCAAGAAAAAGCAGTGGGGGCAAGCGTCGCCCCCGTGGTGATTAGTGATGCGCGTTATCGGTGTTGACCGCAGAATTGCCGCCATTCGCCGCGCTTGCGAATTTTTGCGGAGCATTATTGCCGCTCTGCGGACTCTGTGACAACTTAATGAACGGCAGCGCCGTTATCGCCCGTAATGGCGTCGCCAGCAGGTACTTTGGAAGGCTATGCAGCGTGAAAATGGATCTTAAAGCTCTAAAACAGGATCTTACATATGCGAATCAGTATAATTGGCATTGACTGCTCCTTCTGCAAGAAGCGCTGCAGTTCAAGTGCTGTCGCTCTTAATTGAGTCATATGCTTTTAGCATGTAAAATGCTTATTTATAGCCAAATATGGCTGCAACGCATTTAAGACTGTCTGCACTAGTGAGAGTCTCTGAAAAATATAAAAATGAATAATATTGGATAGGAGGAGGATTGTGACTAACATAAAAGCTTACATCTCCAAGTTGTGTTTGCGCAATGAAAAAATCTACTCATTAATCATACGTTGGGCGCTTTTCTGCGCGGTATTGCTATATTCATCTTCCTATGCAGGCCTGCGCTTAATTTACGCGCCTTATGGAGAAGACCGGCAATTGATTCAGGCTTCGTTGATGTTTATATTTTTATGGATAGCCTTATCAGCTGTTTACAGCGGATTAAAAGAGGTCGTTTCCGGAGAGGAGGTTTTACTCCTAAAAAAGTTAGGTTTCAGCACGGATGAATTTTTAGTTTTCTGCGTTTTTAAAATGAGAGTGCACTTCGTGGTAATCGTCCCCCTTTATTTTGCGATTTTTTGCAGCGCCAACCCAATAAGCCCTCTGGGCATGATTCTGTGCTTTTTTAATTCCATTTGTTTGTTTTTAGTTATTCTCCTTCTTTCCGGTTTGAGCTTGGCTGCTTCAAACAAGATAGTTGCTGTGCTTAAGAACTTGGTTCCTGCAGTTATTATTTTACATGTTTTTAGCTCTGTTTAAAAGAAGTGGATTTCAGCTTGCCCTTGGATGCAATGATAGAAAATCTATTGCTTTCCATTGGCGCGACTCCAATTGCCGCTTTCTTTGGGCATTTGTTTTGCCAATCCTCCATTTACCTGGCGGCATTGCTGACATTCTTGACAGCTGTTTTTTTGCTTTTGTATAAAAAAGACTTCTTTTATATTGACAGCAACTTTGGCTTGCAGCGTAAGCGGAAGACTCCCGCTAAAGCAAACGCGAAATGCATTGTCGGAAATACTCTCCGATCTTTTTTGAAGAGGGATTTATCATATGTTTTCTGCAATAAAATGTTCATTGCGATGCAGATTTTGTTTTTATACATTGCATTCAAGGTTTTTACGGCTGTTGGAGCTGTCGGCTTAGGCTTTAACCTGATAACTATCGGCATCATTTGCTGGCTGAACAGTTTATTCGTACAGGAATTATTTATAATTGACTCCGGATTTTACATGTGGTACAAAAAGCTTCCCCTTAAATTCAGCGCTTTTATATTTGCAAGGGCTGTCTGCATATTAATATATTAACTTGCCGTTCCATTGGTTATGCTTCTGGCACAGTTATGCTTTAAAATCTTGGGGCTCTTTGATTTTGCCATGCTTTTGGTTGCGTCGGCTTTTATGATTCTGGTATTTGGGCTGTTGAATTCAAGTATAATTCTGTTTTTCTTTCCAAATGTGAAAAACGCCACTGATCTGCCTTTGTTTATAGGCAACTTAACATGGATTGTGCCATTCGCGCCGTTTGCGGTTATTTTTCTAGGTCTGAAAAAAGGCGTCAGGCAGTGGAGGGATTGGTAAAATGCTGGAAATAGTCGGCATCAAAAGAATATATAAAAATGGCAAAGGGTTGCAAACGTTTTCCCTTCAAGTTCAGCCGGGGGAAATCGTATGCTTGATCGGGCCAAATGGTTCAGGCAAGTCCACTGCTCTTAATATTGCAGCCGGCGTTTCAAAGGCGTCAGAAGGCTCCTGCTTGCTAAACGGCATGGAAACATTAGAGTCAGCCGCAAAAAAAGACATTGGTTTTCTTGAAGAAGCTCCGTTTTATTACGGCAAAATTTCAGCGTTAGATTTTTTGAACTTGATATGGGGCATTAAGTATGAGGGTGAGCCAAATTTTGAGGTTTTAAGATTGCTGGAAAAATTCGATTTGCTGCCAGTAAAGGACTACAAAATAAGAGAGCTTTCTATGGGGCTAAGGAATAGGATTGGGGTTATATCCGCCATCATAAACTATCCCCAGCTTATAATACTGGATGAGCCAACTAACGGCTTGGATGCCAAAGGCGTAATAAATCTAAAAGACGAACTTGTCAGCGCGAAAAAACGCAATTGTTGCGTGATAATAGCCAGCCATATATTGGATTTTTTGAAAGATATTGGGACAAGAATAGTGTTCATAAAGAACGGTTTGTTAGAACACGACATAAACAATAATGAAGATGTAAATTTAGATGAGATATACAAGTCGCTATATATGTAGCAGAATTATTTCCTCTAATGAGCAGCCGACAAGGTTCTGTTGGCGTGGCCGAAAGTGGCGCGGCGCATTGATGCTGGGCGGTATATGAGCTAGCAGGAACCGGACAATATCCCCGAATGCGAGATATACTGCTTTTCAGACATAAATGCTATTTTAACATAATACGATAAACATAATAAATACTAATAAGTCAAGGCTAATTAGCTAACTTGATTTTTTCTCGTGTTATTCTTTCTATAAAAGATTTCAGAATTTAGAAATATTGAATAATTATATGTAATTTAGTATAACTGCCCTATAGATGTGCGCTATTTATTATGCATTAACGAGAAAATCATGGCTTTGCTGGGAATCAGCGGCAACACCTACAAAAAAAATGAAAAAATTAGAAGCCGCTGATTTTTCCTTTATATTCGACAAGAAGAAGGTTGCTGGAAAGCTACGGCTTGACGGCTTCAGGGATAAGCCGATTGCGCATTCCGGCGCGAATCCGCCAAGAGCCCCCAGGGAGGCGGCCTGCGCAATAAAGGCCAATTTCGGCGTATCCGCTTCAATTTCCCCAGTTTATAGATTTTTGAAGGCCGGCGGCGCGGAAAGGCTCAAAGCCGGAAACTTTCCGTCCAAGGCTGGCTCTCTTGAGCAGAGGGAATCCTTGAATTCAGCCCCGCTTCGCCCTCAGACACGGTGAAAAAAGGGGCTGGGCGCCTGTTTTTTGCCGGCGCATTTCATGCACGCCTTCCATCCGGCATATATCTGGCCGGGGAAGAGGGCTTTCATCAAAACGGCAAGCGGAAGGAAGCGCTATAATGTCCTCGGAGCCTTGAATTTCGCGGCGAAGGCCATGTCCGCAATAAGCAGCGATCCTTATATAAACGCGTCTTCAGCCGTAGAGCTGTTCAATAAACTTTTGTCTGAATATCCCGCCCCCAAAAGTCAAGGACTTTTAATCAAGCATTAGGAAAAATATGGTGCATTTATGATAAGCAAAAAAACGGTAACTTCTCATAACGAATTTGTTATAATAAACATACAATGCAGAGAAAGGACTGTGCCCACAGGACAATTTAACGCCCATTACATAATGCGTTAGCTGGTGTTTTGTGTCTTACACAATGCAACTTTGCTTAATTGGAATAAGTTGCAAATGTCGAATTGCGCTGAATAATTGAATAAATTACAATCACTCTCCAAGTCAAAATTAAATGATATTTTTTGCTGAATCAAATCGAATTCGACA
>JAISZB010000354.1 GCA_031269465.1 Clostridiales bacterium
GCTGTAAGAAGCTCAACCTCTTGTCCAGGAGAACTGCCATCCTAACTGAAAAGGAGGACATGCGGCTTCCTCCCCATGCCTAAAGGCAGGGGTATCCGCCGCATAACAACTGTGATGAAAAACGTAAACGCCACTTCTCAGTTTGATTAGTGGCGTTTAGAAATAAGATATTATTAAAGAGCTATTAGTTCTTTTTAAAAATGACTTTTTATCTCCTGCTTAAATATTGCCATGTTGCTGATGCCAGATTGAATTAGGCGTCAGCATCTGTTATTTCCGCTATACTGACGTGCATTTTTTTAGACCGATTATATGGCGATTGGCGGTTCAAAATCGGTGTATTGACTGAGCATCGGCGAATATCGATCGAGAGCCTATAGAGGAGGTAAAGCAGCATAGCGCAGTGCAATCTGCCGGTATTTGCCACTTAATTTTAACAGCTTAAAACTTCTTATAGAGTCAGTCGTTCTATATGAAAAGCTCGTTCGCGCCAGCCTCGTTTCTATAGAAGCATTTTGTCGCTGAATTCGCCGCCTTCGAGGGAGTAGAGTTCAAGAAGCTTTTCGAGAGTCATGCTTTTTCTCCGCTCGCCTTCCAGTATCATCATTATGCGCCCGTTTGACATCAGGAGGGTCTTGTTGCCAGTCTGCAGAGCATCCTTGACATTGTGAGTAACCATCAGCGTTGTGACGGAGTGCTCTCCGACGATTGCATTTGTTATATCCATAACCTGCAAAGAAGTTTTGGGATCAAGAGCGGCTGTATGCTCATCCAGAAGAAGGAGCTTCGGAGGGACAATTGTCGCCATAAGGAGCGCAAGGGCTTGGCGCTGGCCTCCAGAGAGCAATCCGACCTTCGACTTCATGCGTTCTTCAAGCCCAAGGCCAAGTTTTGAAAGAGCCTCGGCGAAAACCAGTCTGTCCGCTTTTTTAATGCTTGCGGACATGCCTCTTCTTTGGCCTCTTCCATAGGCAAGAGCCAGATTTTCCTCAATGGTCATGTTGGGCGCGGTTCCCTTCATTGGATCCTGGAACAGGCGTCCGATTACGCGGGCTCGGTAGTGCTCGCGTTTTTGCGTGATGTCTTGGCCGTCTAGCCAGACAGAGCCAGAGTCGAGTTCACGAGCGCCCGAGACAGCGTTTAGAAGCGTAGACTTTCCCGCGCCATTGCTTCCGATCACGGTTATAAAATCGCCTTTGGAGAAGTTTGCGCTGACATTGTCCAGCGCTTTTCGCTCGTTGATCGTGCCGGAATGGAAAGTGACGCGGGCGTTTTTAATCGTAAGCATAGTCAATGGCCTTTCTGTCGCGGCGTTTTTTGAGTTCTCTTCCGACAACAGGAAATAAAATGGAAAGAACGATAATAACAGCCGAGAGCAACTTGAAATAGCTTGCGGGAAGTCCCATTAGAAGGATGACCGCGATGAAAATGCGGTAAACTATCGCGCCCAAAACGGCTGAAATCATATTGTTTAAGAGAGTGCGCCTGCCGAATAGGGTTTCTCCTATTATAATCGAAGCGATGCCGACGACGACCATGCCCGTTCCTGATTTGGCATCCGCGAAATTTTGGTGTTGAGCAAGAACAGCTCCGGAAAGGGCGACGATTGCGTTCGCGATGGCCAAGCCTATTATCTTCATGATATCGGAATCGATGGAACTTGCCCGGACCATATCCTCGTTATCTCCTGTAGCCCTTACGGCAAGGCCTAATTGCGTCCGGAAAAATAGGAACAGGAGGACGCAGGCCGCAAGCACGACCGAAAATAGAACAGGCAGCGTCGCGAGCTTCTTGGTCAGCGCGGAAAGGTTGCCGCCCCTAGAGAAAAACTCAAAAAAGGGAGTGAAGACGCTGGCTTTTCCATTAATGCTGACTGTAGGTTTCTCCTGCATCACAACAAGGTTTATAGAGAATAAGGCCGTCATTGTTATTATACCCGCCAAAAGCGGCTTAACCTGCAATTTTGTATGCAAAACGCCCGTAATGATGCCAGCTGCCGCTCCGACTAAAATAGCCGCCGCAAGAGAAAGAAACGCTAATGTTGAGCTTCCGCTTCCATCTGGGGATATGCCTGTTATCATGACAGAAACAGCGGCGCCACTCACAAAAGAACCGTCAACAGTCAGATCTGGTATATCCATGACGCGCAGAGAAACAAAAACTCCGACTGCTAAAAGGGCGTATATCAATCCTTGCTCAAGAGCCCCAAGACTTAAGACAGCGTACTGCATCAGTTGAAAACTACGGTCTTCTCACCGGAAAGCAGTTCATCGCTGAAATCTATGCCTATTTTTTCTGATGTACCGATGTTTATATAAGTGGAAAGATCCGTAAATACTTTTACGGGTATGTCTTCTATCTTCTTTCCGTCCAGAACGCTTTTTGCCATATTGGCGGTTTCAATTCCCAAATCCTCATATTTTATTCCGACAGTTGCAAGACCGCCGTCTTTCACCATGGAATCCGCTCCTACAAAACAGGGTATCTTTGCATCGATGCATACATTGGCAAGAACGGACATGCCTTCAGCAACTGTATTGTCCGTAGGAGTGAAGACAAAATCGCATTGTGTGACGAGCGCCTCGGCGGCTTGCTGGATAGCGGCGCTCGAGTCGACGCTCTGCTCCGCATAGGATATCCCTTTAGAATCGCAGTAAGCTTTAGCCGCGGCTATATTGGCAGCAGAGCTTGCTTCACCAGGGTTATAGATAAATCCGGCTTTTTTAGCGCCGGGAACGGTTTCAAGGGCGAGATCTATTATTCTGTCAACGGGAACGGCATCACAGGTTCCAGTAACATTTTTGTCGGGTTTTTCTAGTGAAGATGTGAGTTTGGCCTCAATTGGGTTTGAAACGGCTGAAAATATCACTGGGATCTGTCCTGCATAATTTAGAGCAACGGATGCGACTGGAGTTGTAATGGCGATTACTATGTCTGTACCGTCAGCGATAAACTTATCCATCATTGACGCGACATTGGACGGATCACCTTGGGCAGACAGCGCGGAAATTTCGGCGTTCTCGCTCGAATAGCCCAATTCTTCGAGCCTCTTGATAACTGATGCCTCAATAGTGTCCAGAGAGGCGTGTTCCACAATCTTTACAATTCCGATTTTCACGCCCTTTTTGCTAGCGGAGCACCCGAATGCGGAGAAGATGAATGCGGATGCCATTGCGGCGCATATAAACCGCCTTCCAAATCCAGCGTGATTTCTCATAGCCTTACCCCCTTAGGAACTTCAATTTTTAGTCAATGCTGGTAAAGCGGACAACATACAGATTTGCAGTCGAATATATACTGATTTGCAGTCATATGCGCCTATTTTAGCTTGATTGTCTACCTTCAAGGCGCGAAAAGCCGATATCAGTCGCACTCGCTGCATAGTCAGGCTAAACAGGCAGTTTCATATATAGGATTATTGGTCATGCAAGCGGATTATCAATTGTTTCAAGGGCATTTCCGACATGCAGCAAGGTTCGTCTATTATATTTTTTTGCAGTCAAATATACCTATTATGGAGCTTGTCTGTCCACTTTCAAGGTGTGAAATGCCGATGTCGGCATTTCGCGCTAGCTGTGCAGTCAAGCTTAAAAATAGGGACATTCGTATGAAATCAGTATAGAATAAACCGCATTTTCGCATGTTAGCACAAAGAAACCTTCATGTCAAGAGCTGACTGTATTATATTTCTAATTCGACCTAGAGTAGATAAATGAAACAAAGGCCATATGAAAAGAAAGGATTATGTTTTCTTCTAATTGATACATATGCAAGACTCTTTGAAAGCTGAATGTAAACTGCTATAATGGTGATAGGAGTTGCAAAATAAGATTTTCAAGGCGGTTGGGGAAAACCAGGCCAATTTTGCCTCTGCAAATGCAAAGCCGGATCAGAAAACGGATCCGTTCTGTTGACAATGCGTATAACTTTTTTGGTTTTTCTCTCATCTAGTAGCAGTTGCCTGCGGATGCCGCATGGGGCGCTTGACCCTTGCGCGTTTGAGCAGCTTCTTAATATTCGGCGCGACGACTTTAAAGATGAAAATGAGCCTGTTGCGGAGGAGACCCATAATGGGGTTGCTGTCAAAGGCTGTACTTGCGCCTCAAAGGTGATGGCCTCCACGATGTTGCGCTGGCGCCTTCTGAGGGCGCACTCGTCCACGCCCCCTCATATTTAGTGGCAGAAGGACTTTAGGATATTCACCTATAGGTGAAATTTCACAATAGTTTATAATGATTTGCATATGAAACTGCCTATTTTGGAACTTGGCTGTGCAGCGAGTGCGATTGATATCGGCATTTCGCACCTTGAAAGTGGTAAGATCCATAGTTGCATAAGTCCGCAATCGGTATAGCTTCTATTGTCGTTTAATGCTCAGCCATATGTTCCGATTATTTGTCAGAGGATTATAAGTTAATCACCCCATAGCTAAAGCTAGGGGCTTAGCAATAAGCCCTGATCGGCTAGCCTAAGCTTCCATCGAGAAGCTACGCTGTCCAAGAATATATAGGTACTCCGGAGCGTTTGCTCCAGC
>JAISZB010000026.1 GCA_031269465.1 Clostridiales bacterium
TATTATGCATATCGGGAATATTATAAAGGAAAATAGACAGAAATTCAATAGTTTTATGACATTGACTAAATTAGATGTAATATACCATTATTTGTAAATAAACTCATGACTGTCAAGTATAGAAAAGATCATGATAAATAAGCTTTCCCCCCTAACTGGCCGAGAGATTTCTGAGCTGGCTGGAAGCTGACGGGGAAAGCTCCAATTCCACGCGCAGCCTGAAGCTGGAGCTCTATTCATTTTTTCGGCGCATCCAGCCGGAATCCCCGCGCCAATGCCAGATGGGCAAACCATTCCCTCAAAGAAGAAACGCCTGTCTGCATCAGAACGCCTGTCTCCGAAGAAAGCTGATATTCAAAGCAAGTGGAAGCGTTGAAAAACGCCCATCCGAATCCGGGGGACGCAAATCTGCCAGCCTTCGGTATTTTGCAAGAAATTCTTCCTTCTCAATGCAATGATTAGCACTGCAGTTCATGATGATATCTTAATGCATATGTAATTGCTGAATATAATACAATGTTTTAGTTGGGGTTATTGACGCCTTAAAATCTCTCGCGCGACAATGCCAGCGAAGCGCGCTTGAATTGGAGGTGCCGTGAATGGCGGCAATTGACAAAGACTACTGCATGAGTTCTTTTCTGACTCTTCGCGCAGTGCTAAAAGAAGGCGTGCAGTTTTCGAGGCGCCATCCGGTGAACCGCTTTATTCCTCCGAAGAGATTCAGCATAAAATCCGGTTTAGACGCGCAGCGCGTAATTAAAGCCGTAGTCGGCGCCGCAGCGGCGGGAGGTAAGGCGGCGCTGTCACTTAGCGGCGGGATTGATAATGGGTAGAGAAACATAATGGAAAGTCACCTCTGTAAAATAAGGATAAATCTGTATATATGTTAAAATTTCTGTCCATAATCTTTTGTAATAGAAATATCTGAACAAGCGGAAATTTATATTATGAAGGAGTCTTTTACATGGAAGAAATCAAAACACTCACGATCCTCGTTGACGAAATAGCCATCGAAATGGAGAGATTACAATACGCTCCGTTGACAATTGCGGGATATCGCTGTTATGCGCGGCGGTTTACTGAATATGTCATATCAGAAACCGGCATTGACGCGTTTACCGAGGAGATCGGTTCAAAGTATTTGAAGGAAAAATACGGATTTCCGTCCGATGTTGCTGGGAATCTGCCACATGGAACAGCCAGTGCTGCACGTTGTATACGAAGAATCGGAGAATATAAACTCTATGGCGCGATAACAAAACTTCGGACATCAAAAGCAATGAATAGCAGGGACTGGTCGTTGGGAGACCACGAAATTATTGATACCTACCTTGAAGCTGTGCAAACCGCCGACAACAGCGAAGCAACTAAAAAGCTGCGTACACACCACATTCGCTTATTTTACGAATTTTTAGGATTTCGCGGACTGAGTGGTGTGAGAGATGTAAATGCAAAAGTAATCTCTGACTATTCGCTTTCGATGCAGGGTTGTTCCCCGGTTTATGTGAAGCACCGTTCAGCGACATTGCGCTACTATTTTCGTTTTTTACACAAAAACGGCCTTTGCACGAAAGATTGGTCTTTTAGCGTCCCGCGAGTCAAAGTTCCCAATAACCTGAATATACCGGCACTTTGGGAGGAAGAAGAAGTCGGACTTTTATTAAAAGGCATCGACCGCAGTAATCCCGCAGGCAAAAGGGACTATGCAATTATCTTATTAGCAGTCCAGTTGGGGCTTAGAATATCCGACATAGCCAGCCTTCAGCTTGAAAATTTAAGGTGGGAATACTCGGAAATTGAGCTTATCCAACACAAAACAGGGAACAGAATAGTCCACCCGTTGCTAAAGGATATCGGTTGGGCGTTGATTGATTACATCAAAAACGCTAGACCGCAAGTTGATGCTCCGTTCGTGTTCATTACCATTAACGCTCCATATACTCAAATGAGCAGACAAGCGATTGGCGCTGTTCTGCAACGCAACATGAGTCGTGCAGGAATCAAGAAACAATCGGGAACAGTCAGCGGTATGCATTCGTTGCGGCACGCTTTGGCGCGTCGGCTTTTGGAACAAGGCACACCACTTCCGGATGTCGCCGATATTATGGGGCATACCAGTTATTCATCCACTTCTCCGTATCTGAAAGTTGATATAGACGGACTGCGCGAATGCGGACTTTCTCTTGAGGGGGTGTTCGTTAATGCGTAATTACCCTGAACACAAGGAATACGAGTTTGTTGGTGTGCTTGCCCCAATATGCCGAGACTTTATAGCCGAAAAACGAGCTGTGGGTTACATCTACAATGCTGAGTCCAAGAATTTGCGGCAGTTTTCCCGTTTCACAGAAGGTTTCAATTTCCGAAAAGAAACTCTGCCGGAAGAAGTCGTCAAGGCGTGGATTGAGAAGAGACCCAACGATTCTGACAGAACGCGCTACGCGCGGTTCGCACTCATAAAAATATTTGCGGAATATATGACGCGTATGAACTATCTCGCTTATGTTCCATCAAGGGAAGAAGTCGGTAAATGCCGCAAATCATTCATTCCGTATATTTTTACACACGATGAAATCAGGCGTTTCTTTGCTGCGGTGGATGAAATGACCCTTTCTTGTCATTCAATTGCTCCAAGACGGCATTTAATAATGCCCGTGTTATTTAGAGCACTATACTGTTGCGGTTTGCGTGTTTCGGAAGCGACCGAACTTCGCGGAGCAGATGTAGATTTGCAGAGCGGAATACTTACAATTAAGGATACTAAATTCGGCAAAAGCCGCTACGTTCCTATGTCACCGGAACTAACAGAAATTTACCGGGATTATGCAAAAACAAGGCTGGTAGGCAAAGGCGATGGCGACTGGTTTTTTGCTGCCCCAGACGGTGGTCATTATGGGGGCAAGGGCATATACCAAATTTTCCGTGAGCTTTTGTGGAAGGCTGGCATATCCCACGGCGGACGCGGCAAGGGTCCCAGAGTGCATGATTTTCGTCACACTTTCGCTGTCCACTGTCTACAAAAGTGGGTTTCAAACGGCGCTGATATTACAAGTGCTCTCCCACGTCTTAAAGAATATCTCGGTCACAGTAACTTTGAGACAACTGAACAGTATCTTCGCATGACAGCAGAAGTTTATCCGGAAATATCCGCCCTTATGGAACGCAATTACGGCTACGTCATTCCGAAGATTGAGGGCGAATCATATGACGCAACCTGATTTTGGAGAATGTGTGACAGCGTACCTGACAATGTATTTACCGGGCGAACTGGGACTTTCCGCAAACACCATAGCAGCATACAGTTGTACATTTCAATTAATAATACAATACGCGGAAGAGAAGTGCGGTTTGATAGCTGAAAAAATGACTTTTAAGGACTTCAACTCGGTATTTGTAGTCAATTTTCTGTCTTGGCTGGAAAACGAGCGCGGATGCAGTATTGCCACCCGAAACCAACGATTGACCTCTATCCGGGCTTTTGCCAAGTACGCGCGTAAACGTAATCCGGGATATCTTGGCGAATCTCAGAAGATTGCTGATATAAAAACCAAGAAAAAACCCAAGCCACTGTTAGCACATCTGTCTGCCGATAACATACAGGAGATACTATCCCAAGCCGACACACAGGACGATTACGGCAGAAGGGACATGGTTTTATTAAGCCTGATGTATGATTCGGCGGCGCGAGTACAGGAAATCTGTGACCTATGCGTTAGTGACATACGGTTGGAAAAACCATATGTCGTACTATTGACCAGAAAACCCAATGGGAAAAGGCAAGCTGTTCCTATAATGGAGAGTACAGTGGACATTTTGGCTAAGTATTTGCGGGAGAATCGTTTGGATAGCTTTGAAAAATCTCACTTTCCATTGTTTTTTAATCATCAACGCGGCAAGCTGACACGGGCAGGAATCGCTTATATTCTCAAAAAGTATTGCGATTTGGCGAGAAAAGAGAATCCGGCAATACCAAGCCCGATATCCCCGCACGTTTTTCGTCACTCAAAGGCGATGCATATGCTACAAGCAGGTATTAATCTCGTATATATCCGCGATTTTCTTGGACATGAACACGTCGAAACGACTGAAATTTATGCTAAAGCCGATACTGAGATGAAACGCAAGGCGATTGAGAACGCACAAATCACCATTGATCCCGATTTGCCGGATTGGGCGGGTAATAAACCGTTGATGCAGCTGCTTACAAAACTCTGTAACAAAAAGTAGTTTTGTAAATGATTATGGATAGAGTTTGAACGTAAAAGTTCAGGCTCTATCTTGTTTTATGGGGGTGACTTTCCATTATGTTTTTCTACCCATTATCCACTTTATGGAAAGCTTTCCATAAGATTGATTCAGCCATCATTGCAAAATATATGCCCCGCGGCTCTATCGCCTATACGTTTCGCTGCGTTGCGGACGGAGCCCGGGATGAAACTGAGGCGGCGAAAAAATACGCTGCTGAATGCGGCTTGATTCATAAGACGATAGACGTTCACTGGGAGGATTACCTTGAATTTTCTCCTGTTTTAATGAAGCGCAAGGGCGCGCCGATTCATTCCATCGAACCGCAAATATACAAGGCGTCGCTGATTGCGAATGCGGACGGAGTGAAAAATCTGATCTTCGGCGAGAACGCCGATATGATTTTTGGAGGGTTAGACGGCTTGATCTCCAAAGACTGGCTCTTTGATGAATTCGCAGCGCGCTACGCCTATATTGACCCAGCCCGAGTCTTGAAGAAACCAGTTAAAATTGCCGAGCCTTTCGAGGAGTTTCGTGCAGGCTACAAAATTGACTTCTACAGTTTCATATGCAAATACTTCTATCTTGAAGCGAACGGCTCGTACAGCAACGCCTGCGGCGCGGCTGGAGTGAACTACGTTTCGCCGTTTAGCCAGATGGCGCTCGACGCGCCTCTGGACTACAGCCGCATACGAAGCGGCGAGCCCAAATATATGCTCTATGAAATATTCAGATCATTGTATCCCGGCTGGCCTGAGCCTGCCAAGCTGCCAATGCCGCGGGCGGTCGGGCGGTGGCTTCGGGATTGGAAGGGTCCAATTCGCCCTGAGTTCATCGAGAATGCGGTTGCGGGGCTGTCAGCCGATCAAAAATGGATGGTTTACATTCTGGAGCGATTCCTGAATATGATTGAGAGGGAAGATCATGAATGAAGTCGCTGTTTCCAATGCGGGCAGCTACGCGCCGGAAGCCGTGGATCGCGCCATGGACGGCCTGATGGAATTGCTGGGTCTTAACGCTACAAATCCTTTCGGCAGCTTCATCAAGCCCGGAATGAAGGTGTTCATCAAGCCCAACTGGGTCGCCTCCCGCTGGAGGGAGTCCGCGCCTCACAAGGATACGCTGTACTGCGTCATCACCCATCCTCAAGTCGTTGAAGCGGTCGCGGACAGGGTCGCGACCGCCCTGGGGGATTCAGGCGAAATAATCATAGGGGACAATCCCTCTATAGATGCTGACTGGCAAGAACTGATGCAATTTACAGGCATAAAGCGCCTTGAGGGGAAGTACCGGGTTCCATGCCGCATCGCAGATTTGCGCCCACTGGCATGCGTAGACTTGGCGGATTACGGCAAAGTAGGCAGAATGCGCAGGCAGGCGGGGGACGAGGCGGGCACGGTGGAGGTGAATCTTGGAAAAGAGTCTCTCCTGTATGGCATGGATTCATCCTTGCTCAGAGGTGTGTTCGACGAGCGCGCCGACACTGTGGCTGCGCATACCGGGGAGAAGCAGCTGTATACGTTTTCAAAGTCGATATACGGCGCAGACGCGTATATCTCAGTGCCGAAGCTTAAAACTCACCAAAAAGCCGGAGCGACGCTGAATTTAAAAGGGTTGGTCGGGTGCGTGTCGGATAAGAACCAGCTCGCCCACTGGCGCATAGGCAGCCCGGAGAACGGCGGCGACGAATATCCTGACGCCGAAAGCTGCAAGGCGTCCTTAATGGCCAAGACGACGCATCGCGGAGCCCATCCGGGCAATGACACTATATGGCGCATGGTGGTCGACTTGTACAACGCGATGGGAAGGAACGCGAACAAAAAAGCGTTCTCGGTCATAGACGGCATCTGCGCGGGCGAGGGACAGGGGCCCTTCGCCCCTAATCATAAAGAGGCCCATGTCTTGATCGCTTCCGAGAGTCTTCTGGCGGCTGATCTGGTCGCGGCGCGCCTTATGGGATTGAACCCGAGAAAAATAAAATACTTGGAGCACTTTATTTCCAGAGGGGAGATATCCTTGGAAAACATCCGTGTTTTGAGCGATTTCCTGCCAGATGGGAACTTCTTCGGCTCTTCTTCGAGGTATCTTGATTTTTCCGTAATCGAGGAGTGGAAATGCATAAAAATCTAGGGCGGCGCACTCCCAGCCTGAGCGAAGCGGAGCTTCCCGCGCTCGGCGGCGATCAGAAGCGATCGGGCCCAATGCGTCTCATAGCTTTCATAAAGACAAGCGCTAATGAAAAAGGATGCCTGTTTGGCCGCCGCGTTTGCTCCTTCCCTTTGAACCAGGCTGAATTTGCAGTCGTACCCAGCGATGCTCTTTTTGCGGCAAAATTGCATTTGACGCCTGATTGCGGTGAAAATCACAAATGGCAAGCAAAGCATTCATTCAATGATTTGCATTCAAAAGCTCCAATTTTGAGATCTGATTATACAATGAGTGCGAAATGCCTATATCTGCAATTCGGGCCTTGAAAGTGGAAAACTCAAAATCTGCACATTTGACTTCAAATCAGCTTATCCAAACTAATCCATCCCTAATCTTTAATCGTCATGAAATTCCTGTCAGAAACCACAGTAATCAAGCAAAAGCCATCTTTGCATCTTATAAATATAAGCCCTTGATTCTCAGGGGCTGTTTTTTTTGCATCTAAGAACCTGTCAATGAAGGTGATTGAAGTACTTCTTTATTCAGTTTGATATACATATGGAACTGACTATTTAAGAGTTTGACTGTACAGCTCATGGATAATCAAGCCCCAAAACAGGTGCATTTGACTGCAATTCAATATATCTTGACAATGGGCATGGCAAGTGAGATACTTCAAATATTATGGAGTATTGCTTGATGCTTGTCCTTGACTAGAGCTTAATAATTATTGCCTGAGAGGGTAAGGCCTGCTCTGCATTTGACTGAAGATAGGCATATATAATCGCTGCGCGATATAACTAGCAATTATCAATCGCTTTCGTGGAGTTTTTGAGAAGGAGGAATACCGAGTTGGGCATCCTTTTGAATCCCTCTTCTATAATCTTTGATTTTGAGGCTTCTCAAAGATCAATCGTGAATATAGATAAAAGCGGACTCATATCACATTTAAATAAAGTAGCCGGAACATCTGACAGATATATTTGCATAAGCCGTCCTCGCAGATTCGGGAAGACGTGGGCTGCCAGCATGCTGAGCGCCTACTACAGCAAAGGCTGCGATGCAAGGAAGTTTTTTGAACGCGCCCGCATCAGTTTGGATCCATCCTTTGAAACCCATCTGAATCGCTTCGACGTCGTATTTTTGAATATTCAAAACATTCTTACAGAACATGCCAAAGTGAAGCTCATGATTTCCAGCATAAAAAAAACATTGCTCGAGGATTTGAGAGCAGCATATCCAGAAGTGAAGTTTCGAAAACCCAGCAATTTGATTCAGACATTGACAGACATCAAGGAAAGTACAGGAAATGGATTCGTTTTCATTATTGACGAGTGGGATTGCATTTTCAGGGTTCTCAAAAACGATTTTGCAGGTCAGAGGATTTACCTGGATTTTCTTAGAAGTCTGCTAAAGAACCAAGGCTATGTCCATTTAGCCTATATGACGGGAATACTGCCAATCAAGAAATACGGAACTCATAGCGCCTTGAACATGTTCTACGAGTTCTCAATGGCTAATCCAGGCGATTATGCGGAATTTACGGGATTTACAGAAAAAGAAGTTGAAAGTCTCTTCAGTGGATCAAATATGAGCTTTGAACTTGCTAAATATTGGTATGATGGCTTTGTATTCAATAATGTTCATATATATAACCCATTGTCCATAGTAAAAGCTGTCATTACGAATTCGTTCGAAAATTACTGGAATCAAACTGAAACCTTCGAAGCTTTGAAAATGCCGATAAGCCTCAACTTTGATGGTCTTAAGGATGCCATTTTAAGATTGATGACGCAAGGGCCCGTTAAAATCAACACGACAAAGTTCCAGAATGACATGGCATCATTCTCTTCAGCTGACGATGTGCTCACATTGCTTGTCCACTTGGGGTATCTCGCTTTCAATAAAACCACTTCCGAGGTATCCATACCCAACAATGAGATAAGGGAAGAGTTCAAGAATGCGGTTGAAAGCGCCAAATGGGCCGGGGTCTCCAGATTGTTGCTGGCATCCGAGCAATTGCTGAATGACACTTGGTCATTGAACGCTTTAAAAATCAAAGATGCTATTCAAGCAGGTCATAATGAATCTACTTCCATCTTGAAATACAATGATGAAAATTCTTTGTGTTGCGTAGTATCATTGGCATACTATACCGCTAATGAGTATTACATCATTTTCCGAGAACTGGCTTCTGGCAAAGGCTTCATTGATATGCTATTTTTGCCGAAGCCTCAACATTATGAAAAGCCAGCGCTTATAGTGGAACTCAAGTGGAACAAATCTGCAAAGGGCGCTATAGACCAGGTGAAATCGAAGAACTATCCACAGAAGATACTTCAATACACTGGCAAAATACTTCTGGTGGGAATAAATTATGATTCAGTCGCTAAAGAGCATTCTTGCATTGTCGAAGAACTGATAAAGATATAGTTTTGCAGGCGGCTCTTGCAGTAAAAAAAGGATTCACTGTAGAATGAAATGCAACAGATACAGCCAGTTGAAATCCATAGGGAAACACGGCATCATTTAGTTTGCCAACCAAAAATGAAGGGGCGGATCCCTGTGGATCAATGCAAGCGCAGCGCAGAAAGCTGGACGCTTCAACGCCTGCCGCCGTTCGAGCGCGGGGAGATCAAGGCGTTTTCGGGGGAGGGACCCGGCGCGCCGGCCATCGCCTCGGAAATCGGCGGGGGCGAGGGTGCCGCAGTCCGCGAGATGAAGCGCGGTACGGAGAGATTCGAGCATTTCGCCAAGACGAGCGGAGCGCGGCTCATGGAAAAAACCGCAAAACGGCCGATACTCGCTGAAAATAAGCGAATGCCTGGACTTCATCGAATACTCCGGAGAAAAGCTGAAGGATGAGCAGCCGCCCGACGCCGCAGCGGGAGAAGGGGCTTTCGCCAGCCAGGAAATACTGGCTTAGCGCTGGATTTCCGTTTATACTGCGCCGTCTCCGGGATTCATCGGCATGCTTTCGATTCAAGAGGGCTGGCTTCGCGCGCCGTCTACACAGGCATGACAGCGGAGATTTTGCCGGAAGAAGAGTTTTTGGAGCATGCCAGGATGAAGCCCGCCGATTCTGCTAGAAACAGGGGGGCTGCGGTTGCTGTTTGATCGGTCGGCGCGCATAATCCCGCCCCTCGCGCGAACATCTATTTCAGTGAAGATCCGGCGGATATTCGCCGGCGAAAGCGCGAAATAGAGGAAAGCCGCCGTTCAATCGGCCGGCGCGCACAGCCGCGTCTCTCGTGCGAACATCCATTTCCGCGAAGATCCTGCGGATATTCGCAAGCGAAGGCGCCGATTTGGAGGCGGCCCGGCAGTCTTTCCGCGAGGCGGGGGCCGAAATATAGCGGGAGGAGTTCGAACTATTGTTTGAATCTACGGTCGAGCCCGGCTGCGGCGGATATTTCAAATATGGCGCGGCTGCAGGGCTTCGGCATAAGACAAGAGCAGAATCGCGCCGCCCTCTGCGGATGCGCCCGGGGAGGCGTTCGGATGCCAGGGGCCGGAAAAGGGCGCGCCGGCGACGCGGGCTTCGATCATCCGCGGCATATGCAGCCAAGTCGCGGCCGGCGCGGAGATAGATCCTTTGCCGGCAGACGGGAGAGCCATGGCTGAAAGGCGCCTGAACCCGCTTTCGGAAAAGAGGCGCTCCGCGAGGGAGCCGGCCGTCTTCGATCGGGGCTGTCCGCCCTTCGGACTCATGCATGAATTGGAAATGCTGGGATCTGCATATGCCATGCGCGCTCCGAAGAACTTCAGCCAGGACGCCGCCGCGCGGAAGGAGGGCGGCGGAAGGATCCTCCTCAAGCGCGCCGGATCCGGCGGCATGGCCGCGAGAATCCTAAAATTCGTCCTTGAGTCAGTCGGGAGGGAAGTTCCCGCAGCCAGTCTTTTCGACGGGCGCATGGGGATGAAGGCCTTTAAAGAGCCGCATTCATGCGCTGGGGGGTTGAGGGCGGGCATAGCCGGTCGAGTTGAAGCTCCAGCCGGAGGCTTTTCCTGCAAGGCCGAGCTCCCCATAAGGCGGGATTTCTTCGCCGTCGCGTACATGGACAGCCTCGCGTCGGCCGACTGCCGGGGACGGAGGCGATCGCGGAGGATAGCCGGATCGGCAAATTCAACAAGCATCCGCGGAGAACCGACAAAACTCAGCCCTTATCGATCCCTTCGGACAATTTCATCCGCCTTCTAGGACTGACGCTTCCAGGCTGGCCGAGGAAGCGGCGAAGATAGCCGGGCAAATGTCGAGGGAAACGGCCGCATGGGATCCCAACAACCGGGCTGCGAGCGGAAAAATCCGCTCCGGAGGCGAAAGTATTCGATAAACTATAGGCCGGCATTTTGAAAGTTCTAAAAATAGTATAATTTATTTGTATTAAAATTACATTATTATAATTATCAGTTATTTGTTGATAATATTCGTATATATATTTCATTTTTCGGAATGTACATTCGAATTCATTTTAGTAAAATTGAAATCAAGACAGTGTGGGCTTTTATAAACTGACTAGCTAATATGAATTTATGTCTTTATTGCTTTTAATTGTTCCTTAATATTCCTGGATTTTGCTGACGGGCGCACTATTCCCTTGGGGGGCGCTGCCGATACATTTCCATATGGATTTAAAACAATTCAAAAGTTCAGATTATTCCTGATATTGCCTGTTTTTACGAAACCAGGAAGCCGTCGCCTGAAATGGCGGGCGGCCTCCCGCTTTTTTTTGAGGAGATTATCTTGAATACAGGCTAATTGGGAAAACGCAATAAAAGGCTGGGATGTTTTCCTTAAAAAATAGACTGCAGTTGCAAATACACTGCTGTTTGGCGTCCTGGCATACCTATGCAAATAATTTTTGCAATTTGATGAATATTCGGCGGAAGCCATTTGAACCAAGCCAAGCGCGACGCCCGAAAAAGCCAAAAACGCCTCTATCGCCCTGAGTGGCTTGAAAACGCCGCTCTTCGCCTTTTCGTCCAAGCCGGATTCCAAGGTGGCCCGAACGCCTTTATAGTCGAGGCCGCGCATTTTCGGCGTGGATTCGCTCCAAAAGCGGTGGCTGAAGCCTTGCAATAGATTTTTGAGAGAGTCAAACGATTCTTCGATTTTGGAGCGCATTCCGTACAGCTCCATCATTTGCTTTGCGCCGGGCAGCAAATTGTTCGAAGCGAGGGCTGCTTTCCTTCCGCCGGCCCCGGCTGCCGGGACGAATTTCAGCATTGCAGTGTTTTTGCCCCGGAGAAGATTCTTTTCATAATAATGCGCTGCTTCATTCGCTCCATATATGAAGGCTTCCATGCTTTTAAAGGATTCCGGATGGGAGAAAAGCCCGGCGGGCTTGATCTTGGCTCCTCTTATTCCGGGCCCGCCCGGTTTTCCCGCGCGCCCGGGAGCGGGTTCATAGGCGGCGCTTCCGAGCTTTGCGCCCGCTGCTGCGCCGGCCGCCCCGCCGAACGCTCTCTCTGAGATCAAAAAGGCCGTTTCGGACATGAAATGGCGATCAAGCGCGAAAAAGCAGCCTATTCCCATGGATGCGGCCAGAATCCCGGCGTCTGCGGCCATGCGGGCTATGCGCGCCGATTCGCCGCCCTTGCCGCCTTTTTTGCCTTCTGAGTCATTATCATTATTATGTATAAATTGGAACTGTTCCGACAGTTTATTAAATTATTTACCAGTCAAAAGAGCATGAAATCCTTGCGGAAAAGTTCAAAAGTTAACTCGAATATACATTTAAAAATGTAAAACTTATAAATCAACATTTATAATCTAATAGATGATATATATGTTTTCCTCATTTTATGAATTTATAATTAAAATGAAAATTTGACATCTCCTGTCTTTATCCAATTATGCAATCCGCCATTTCGTTTCTAGCACGACAACAATGCTAAATTAAAGCTTCCCCTTTGGCTCCACGGCATGCCTTTTTTCTTTTGCCTGTTCGAAACTATCCTATTGTTCGCTCCCTCAACATCCTGAGAGCTTATTTTTAAGCCGAG
>JAISZB010000015.1 GCA_031269465.1 Clostridiales bacterium
TATTATGCATATCGGGAATATTATAAAGGAAAATAGGCAGAAATTCAATAGTTTTATGACATTGACTAAATTAGATGTAATATACCATTAAATGTAAATAAACTCATGACTGTCAAGTAAAATTCTGAAGAGGCAAAAGCTCTTGAATCCAAATCGAGTTAAACATTGATTTTAAGCCGTTTTTAGTTTTCCATGATTCTATTTGAAGCATAATGAAGGATGGCTTGAATCAAGGCTTTTGGAGAATTAAATCTATGAATTTTCAGCACTCCAGTAAAATTAATCAATGCTTTATTAGCTCAATTATACTTCATTATGAGTTATAACTGAAAAAGTAAAAGTTCCCGAAGCCAAATTGAGATAAACATTGATTTTACGTTTTACGCCATTTTTAGTTTTCCAGGCCTCTATTCGATGCACAATGAAGAACTGTTTAAATCAAAGATTTTGGAGGATCAACTGTGAGAACTTTTAGCTCTCCAGTTATGCTGTGGCGCCAGACATATTGATGAAAAGTGCCCTGCGGTTCTTCCTCCATAGGGATGCTCGGCTCAATTCGCATCTTAATCCTCTAAAAGCCGTCAGTGAAATCATTTTGAATGCGCTGATTCACCGTGATTACAGCATCCACACCGAAAGCTCTCCAATTCGAATTATGTTTTTCACCGATCGACTGGAGATCGAGAATCCCGGAGGGCTATATGGACGCTCGACGCTTGACGAGCTTGGCAAGGTGGGTGCGGACACACGTAATCCCTCAATTGCCGCTGCTTTGAAGATTATGATTGATACCGAAAATCGTTTTTCCTGCATTCCGACTATTCGACAGGAGATGAAAAAGGCCCAGTTGCCAACTCCCGTTTTTGACAGTTCACGCGGCGTTTTTCGAGTCACGCTATGCAACGATTCAAACAAGCCATTGGAAAGCCGTGTTGTGAAGGCTTCTGATACTGCTGAGGGAATAGTTGCTTTTTGCGAAACGCCGAGAACAAGAGCGGAGTTGTCAGCGTTTATGAATGTTGAGTCCATATCTTATATGATGGAGAAATATATCAACCCTCTGCTCGAAAGGGGCGAGCTGAAAATGACCATCCCAGGCAAGCCCAGAAGCCGCAACCAAAAATACTGCAGCGAATAAAAACCCGCCGTTCAATACGATTGAAGGGGCGTAGCGCAATGATTTTATTTAAAGCCGCCATTCATTATGGACATGCGGATACCATTCCTTTCGGCAAACAACCGGTCTCTCACTCCCGAAGAGGTAATCGAGCCTTCGGGATAAGCTTCACGAATGAATGACATTTTACAATTTGAATAATGACGGATTCAGTTTTGTTTTTGACATTTTTGGAGCAAAGTTTGATTATACCAACGCTCCTTTTTTGGAGTTTGATTATCCATTGAATGGTGCGAAATGCCGAAATCTGCATTTTGCACTCGCTGTATGATCAAACTCCAAAAATGGTAATTTAGTACGAAAATACATTTTATGGACATTTGTCCAAGCCTCAAACACACAAATGGCTTAATATTTTCATCCTTAGTGGTGAAGCGAAGCTTCATAGGTGTTTCTATGAAAATACATTTTACGGACATTTGTCCATGCCTCAAATGCACAAATGATTTAATATCCAATCCCCAAACCCCTTGCCTTTGGCAGAACGGGAGCGGAATGGAACGGATAGGAATGGAGCGATAGCCGCATGCAGAGAAGGCGTCAAGGACAATATCGAGTATAGCTTTATGATTGAGCGGTATGACAAGAGGGAGGTTGACGAGCTTGAAGACCTCATGCTTGAAACCGTCTGCACGGCGAGAAGGACAATCCGCGTCGCCGGGGACGATTACCCCGTCGAACTTGTGAAGTCCAAGAAGTTGAAGCTGAACAGTACGCACATTGACTACGTTTTTGAGTGCTTGAAAGAAAATACGACCGAGGTGCGCAACATCAAGAAATATATGCTTGCCGTCCTGTTCAACGCGTCCTCCAGTGCTGGTTGACAAGCCCACAAAATATAAAATCGAGATACTGCCGCCGGAACAGATAGCGGATCTCGAAGCGGAAGGCTGCAGCGTCAGGGAATGCCTGAGAAAAATACAGGTTCACGGGCATGTATGCGATGTCGCCTGTCTAAAGATCACCGACAAAACAAGTGGGGAATCAGTGAAAATAGCCCCATGCAATATTTGCGCGCATAGGCCATATACGGCTGAAGTCTATCTGTACGCCGCCGGGAGTTACAGTGCGAGAGAAGAAACCACAATGAGGGGAGGTCGCCGCCGATACCGCGCGGCAGTTCGGTCTGCAGACAACTCCACGCTATGCCGGATCCTCAAAGTCTTGAGGGCGGCCTATTGGAAGAAATTGCAGAGGCGGCGGCCACGCTCGGCATTGGCATTGACCCCGGCGGTCTCGCCGACAGGGTTTCCGCCGCGATGGGCGGCGCCAAATCCAGTATAGAGGGAGCTTCCGCGCCGGGCGGCAGTCCGGCCGTCTTTCAAGAAGGCGGCGCAGGACTCATTGAGGCGCGTCTTTATGGTATACGCACCGGCATGGCGACGCCGCGCGAAAATGAGCTGCGAAGAGACTTCGCGGTTCGTGAGGTTCTGCGCCGCCCTGTGCGCACGGTACTGAGAAAGGCGCCGTCGGATGCTTCTCTAAAAAGATATGAAGATATACTGATTTGCATATGAAACTCCGATTTTTGAGCATGATTGTACAGAGCCCAAATGGATAATCACGCTTTAAAATCTTTACATTTGACTGCAAATCGGCATGGCTCCGGAATAGGCGCGCTTGACTGCGAATCAGCATCCCCAGGCGAGATAAAAACCGGCTGCGCAGCGCGCAGCCGGTTTTGCCAATCAGTCCTGGAACAATAACATGCTTAAGCTTTCCGTTTGTTTGCATCATTTGAGCGCCGCTTTTCTCTGCTTGGAAGTCACATCGAATATGACTGCTGCGAGAAGCACCGCGCCCTTGACGGCTCGCTGCCAGTTTGCGTCAATGCCTAAAATGGACATCCCGTTATTTAGGACTCCCATGAATATGGCGCCAATCACCGCTCCGCCTACCGTGCCTGTTCCGCCGTATGCTGAAGCGCCTCCGATGTAGCAGGCGCCTATGGCATCCATCTCGTAGTTGGTTCCGGCAGTGGGCGCTGATGAATTGAATCTAGCTACGCAAACAAGGGCTGCCACCGCCGTCAGAAAAGCCATGTTAGTGTAAGCGAAAAAGATTGCCTTGTTTGTGTTGATGCCGGAAAGCGCCGCAGCTTTCTCATTGCCGCCAACTGCGTACAGGTGCCGGCCCGGGACTGAATTCTGAGTAAAATAGCCGTATGCCAGTACGATTACGGCTAGCAGAAACAGCACCACCGGGATGCCGTTATGGCTTCCGAGCATGAAGAAAGAAGCTAAGGTCACAGCGGAAATGAGAGCGAGCCTGGCTGCGAAGCCGATGAGCCCTTCGACGGCGTAGCCTTTTCGAAGCTTCTGCACGCGTGAAACTATCTGCAGGGCTATGAAAGCGGCGCAAGCGAGCGCTCCGATTAGGAGCGATATTGCCAGCGTCGCCGCCTTATCATCGACGTTTGGAAAAAAGCTGGTGAAATAGTTTAGATAGCTTTGAGGAAACGGCGATATAGTGAGGCCGTTCAAAACAATGAGCGCTACGCCGCGCCACATCAACATGCCCGCCAATGTGACGATGAATGCGGGAATGCGCCTGTAGGCTATCCAGTATCCTTGCCAAGCCCCTATCGCAGTTCCGATAAGAAGGCAGATGAAAATGGACAGGTAGATGTTGACGCGCATGTTGACAATCAGCGTGCCCGCTACGGCGCCGACCAGGGCTACAACTGATCCGATGGAGAGGTCTATGTTTCCTCCCGTAAGTATGCACAGAAGCATTCCTGTTGCGAGGATCACCACATAGCTGTTCTGCCCTATCAAATTCGTGATGTTGGTCGGAGTAAACATTGAACCCTTGCCGCCGATTGCAACCAGCGCCTGAAACAGCAGGACGACCACGACAAGCGCAAGCAGCATGGTGTTTTTCTTGAGTATATTCAGAAAATTCTCAGAAGCTTTCACACGCGACACATCTCCTTGTTCTGCTTGCCATCCTTCTTTAGAATGCATGCCATGATAGCTTCCTGAGTCGCTTCTTCCCCGCTGAGCTCCCCGACTATCCTGCCTTCGTTCATTACGTAGACCCTGTCGCACATGCCGAGCACTTCAGGCATTTCGGAAGAAATCATAAGCACCGCGCTTCCTTCAGAGACAAGGTCGTTTATAATGCAGTAGATTTCATGCTTTGCTCCGACATCAATGCCTCTTGTCGGCTCATCTAGAATCAGAATTTCAGGCTCCGCGAACATCCACTTGCTAAGCAGGACTTTTTGCTGGTTGCCTCCAGAAAGATTGCCGACCGTCTGCTCTACGGAGGAGCATTTTGTATTTAGCTTGCCCTTGTATTCATTGGCGACTTTTATTTCAAGATCTTTGTCTATTATGTAGTTTCTGCTGATTTTATCCATCCTGGCAAGCGTTGTGTTCTCTCTTATAGTGCTCTCCAGTATAAGGCCGTTTTCCTTGCGATCTTCCGTTACATAAGCTAGCTTGCTGGAAATCGCTTGCTTTACGTTCTTGAGCTGAACCTCTTTGCCGTTTATGATGAGCTTTCCGTTGATATTGTCTCCGTAGCTTCTGCCGAAGATGCTCATGGCCAATTCAGTTCTGCCAGAGCCCATCAAGCCGCTGATGCCTACAACCTCTCCCTTGCGGATGTTTATGCAGACATCGTCGCAGATCTTTCGGTTTTGCTGAAGAGGAGAACTCACATTCCAGTTTTCAACAGACAGGCTTACTTCTCCAATGTTGCGCTCTCGCTTGGGAAAGCGATCCGTCAATTCTCTTCCAACCATGGACTTGATAATCCGTGATTCACTTATGTCGTCTACACCCTTTTCAAGGGTTTCTATTGTCGCGCCATCTCGGATGACTGTTATTTTGTCAGCTACATAGGATACTTCATTTAGCTTATGAGAAATGAGAATGGAGGTCATGCCATCTCTTTTGAAGTCCAAAAGAAGATCAAGGAGTTTTTTTGAATCCATTTCATTAAGCGACGCCGTGGGTTCGTCCAGGATTAATAGCTTGACCTTTTTAGCTATCGCCTTCGCTATTTCAACTAGCTGCTGCTTTCCGACCCCTATGTCCTTGATCTGGATGTAAGGCGATTCTTGGAGGCCTACAATTTTAAGCAGCAGCTCTGTTTTGGCGTATGTTTCATCCCAGTTGATCCGCATGGAGCTTCCGCGCTCATTGCCAAGAAACATATTCTCGCCGATTGTCATATACGGAACAAGGGCAAGCTCTTGATGGATTATGACAATGCCCAGGCTTTCGCTGTCTTTTATTTTGCTGAACTTGCAAACGCCGCCTTCAAAGATGATGTCCCCGGTGTATGAGCCATAAGGGTATATGCCGCTTAGAACGTTCATCAAAGTCGACTTGCCAGCTCCATTTTCTCCTACGAGGGCGTGGATCTCTCCTTTATTGACCGAAAGGCTGACATTGTCCAAAGCTTTTACTCCGGGAAAGAGCTTTGTAATGGATTTCATCTCAAGCAATGGCTTTTCTTCATTTTTCATCTGGCAAATCACTCCGTCAAAATCAGGGCGAGACGCATGCGCAAGCCGCTGGAAAGATCCGATTAGGAAATAATCGTATGAGACGGCCCCATAATCGCGCATCGCGGCTGCGCGCGCGCCGTTCTGATTTGATTTTTTAACCGCCCCCTAAGAGAGGTCCGCTTCCGTGTAGTATCCGCTGTCTATTAATAATTCCTTATAGTTTTCCACTGTGGCGAAGACAGGATCGCAAAGGAACGATGGAATGACGCCTGTGCCGTTATCGTAAGTCTCGGTGTCGTTGACGCTGACTGGGTCGCCCCTCATTATGGCGTTGACCATTTCTACGACCTTGGAGGCCAAAGTTCTGGTATCTTTGAAAATGGACATGCTTTGAACCCCTGCAAGCATATTCTTGACAGACGGCTTGTCGCAGTCCTGGCCTGTGAGAAGTGGGAAGTTGTCCTTGCTGAAGCCCGCGCCAAGCAAGGCGTTAGTTATGCCGTTTGCTACGGAGTCGTTTGATGAAAGCACCGCGTCCAGCTTTACGTTTGAAGGCCCGTAATTGTTGGCGGCTATGAGGTTCTCCATTCTTTTCTGGGATTCTTCCGTTGACCAGTTTTGAGTCGCGCACTGCGCAAGCGTAGTCTGGCCGGAAAGGACGACCAGCTTCCCGCTGTCAATATAGGGTTGAAGCACGCTCATAGCGCCGCCGAAAAAGAAGTTGACGTTATTGTCGTCAGGAGATCCAGTGAAGAGCTCGATGTTGAAAGGCCCCGGAGCGTTCTCGAGATTAAGCCTGTCGCGAATGAATTCACCCTGGATCGTGCCGACTTTGTAGTTGTCGAATGTAGCGTAGTATGTAACGGCGTCGCTGTTTAAGATTAAGCGATCATATGCGATTACAGGGATGCTTTTGTCTTTCGCCGTTTTCAGCACTTCAGTGAGGGATGATCCGTTTATCGCCGCAATGACAAGAACGCTGCAGCCTCCGGATATCATGTTTTCAATTTGAGAGACTTGCGTCGGGATGTCATTGTCGCCTGCGTACTGGAGATCAACCGTATATCCCGCCGCCTCCAATTGCGCTTTCATGTTGGAGCCGTCCTGATTCCAGCGCTGCAAGGACTGCGTCGGCATGGAGACTCCGATTTTGCCGCCGGCCGCCGCCTGGCTTCCTCCGCCCTGGCCGGCGGAAGCTGGAGAGTTCGCAGTGCATCCTGGCCCTAAAGTTAACATTGCTGCCGCCATCAGAATCGCGAGCAATTTCTTAAGCATAGAATTACCTCCCAAGTTTTTTAAAGCTGGCATGTCGGCGCGCCTTGAATGCCCTTGACCGCGCTGGCATAATGAAGCTTGCCGCGCATTTTCTTAAAGCTTGGCATGCAGCCGCTGACGCCGCGTTTCATCTGCTGCGACCCCATCATTGGAGTGGTTTCGCGCGGTTTTTTGTTGCAGGCGCATCTTATGAAGCCTGCTTACCCGCTTTCAAGGCGCGAAATGCTGATATAGGCATTTCGCGCTCTACAGATTTTCATCAAATGTTCCTTTTTTTGTTGATTATCCAATTGAGTGGCGCGATAGATAACGGCATTTCGCACTCGCTGTATAATCAAGCTCAAAAAAGGCAGTTTTCTATGAAAATCAGTATCACTGTGCAGTCAAGCTCCAAAACATGAGCTTTCATATGCAGATCCGCATATACTACCGAAAGCTCGGATATGCTGATGCGTAGCCAATGAGCCTTTTTCAGGGCTTTATAATCCGCTTTAGCGCAGTTTCGGGCTGAGATCTGAAATTCCAACGCGCGTTTGCATGTTAGAAGCCGCCAGCTATATTATAGCAGTAGATGCGCTGGATTTTCTTATCAGATGATTGCACTTTTTATGCATATTTTTCATTTGCGCCATGACACAGGACTTTTTAGCAGTCAATGTAATCATAACCGGATGATATTGCTTGCGTTGCATTGCTTGAAATATGCTCATAAAAGTAATATACTCTTCATTGGAGGTGTGGCTTGGTGCCTAAGAAGCATTTTAAATGCGTAATATTTTCATGGCTTCTTCTTTTGGCGTCGCTGCTGTTGGGCAGCGAAATATTGCTTCTGCGGTCTTTTCGCCAGATAACGAGAAGAAATCCATACATAGATGAAAAATCTTACGATTTACACCTTATGCTTATTACTGAGGATCAAAATCTTTCATTTTGGGAAGATGTTCATAAAGGAGCGCTTTCGGTTGCCAATGCGCAATCTGCGGCGGTTGAATGGCGTCGAGCCAATATGTCGCAAACTGAATCCGTCGCCGAGCTGATTGAGATAAGCGGCCTTTGCGGCTTAGACGGCATACTCACCTGCTCGTCGGACGATCCCAATATGAAAGCTGCGATTGATGAAGCGTCTGAGAGGGGAGTGCCGATATTCATGCTCGGAAGCGATATATCCGACAGCTTGAGAAAAGGCTATATCGGCACTGACAATTACGCTGCCGGAAAAACAGTAGGCTCTTTGCTTTCAGAGGATAATTTGGATTGCAAAAATGCGGTTCTCATCGGCACTGATATAGCAAAAGAAAATGCCGGCTCAGATGAGTTTTTCATTGCGGGGCTTAAAAGCGCCATTTACAATATGCCTCATATAAATCTCGAATACCTCGATACCGGCTCAACCCCCTTTGCGGTTGAAGCGCTGATTCGCGAAGGGTCCCAAGGCCGCCGGGAAATAGACGCCGTTGTCTGCCGCAGCATAGAGGATACAATAATCTGCGCTAATGCGGTAATTGAGAACAACCTCGTCGGCAGGATCAAAATCATCGGCTGCAATGAGGATCGCACGGTATTAGAATATTTGGAAAAGGGCATCGTTCAAGCTGCGATTACATCCGATGGCGAAACTATAGGCAAAGCCGCAATGGAGAGCTTTCTGTTCCTCCGTGAAAACGGGTGGGCCAATGAATTTGTCCCTGTTGAGACGGATGTAATTACGCCTGAGAACCTGCCAGCTTATCTGGCAAAATACAATTAACCGATTTGAAGCCGAATGCGCCGATTTCAGAGCTTGGCTTTCAATAGAAGCGCCGCTTCATAATCAAGCTGAAATCGAAGCTTTCGCATGCAAATCAGTATATACCGCTTTTCATCAAATGTTCCTTTTTTTGTTGATTATCCATTGAATGGTGCGAAATGCCGAAATCGGCATTTTGCACTCGCTGTATAATCAAGCGCCAAAAAAGGTAATTTTATATGAAAAGCAGCATAATAGGTGGAGGCTATGCCAAAACGAACCGTCGGATTGCGCGGCAAATTTCTGCTGGTCTTTTTAGCGACAAGCGCAGCGTTAGGATTGGTTGTCGCCAATAATATGATTCTGACCGGCAGGTTTCTCTCTGCTATCGGAAGCACCTATGCGCAAAATGCCAGGCTCTACGATTTCCTTCATGCGCTTGAAGCCGCTGATTACAACTATCAGGCGTATCTGAGGAGCAAAAGCGATGTAAGCTTGGAAAGCTATTATAGAAGCGCCAATGTTCTCAGGCAGTCTCTTAATCTATTTAACAAAGAGATTCTGGATAATCCCACAGCGCTTTTAGAGAGGGATATAACAAGGCTGAGCGAATCGTATCTGGAAGCGACAGAACGGGCTATTGCGGGAAGGCGGGCCAGGGACATAGAGGCTCAGCGCGAAGCGCTAAGCCTCTCAAACAAGGCTTGCGCTTATATAAGGCGCTATGTGGAGGAACTTGATCAAATATGGTTTGAGGGCAATTACAATTATTATACTGAAACGAGCGAAAAAATAGCGTTTATGCGTACGCTTAGCGCTTTTCTCTCATTGCTGGTCTTTAGCGTGAACGCCCTGTTTTTCATAGCGTTCATACGCTTTACAACAAAGCCGCTGCTGCTTCTATCCAAAAATTCAGATGAGGTTTCCCGCGGAAACTATGACATACCTCCGCTGGATATAGATACTGGAGATGAAATTTCCCTGCTGGCTAAAACCTTTGACAAGATGCTTGAGGGCATTAGGGAAAACATGAGCCAGATTGAAAAGAACAACCATCTTGAAAAATACCTTCAAGAAGCCAGATACAGCAGCTTGCAGGCGCAAGTCAAGCCTCACTTCCTCTTCAACTGCTTGAATGCGGCCGCTCAGCTTGCGATGTTTGAAAATGCGGACGCCGCATGCAGGTTTATTGAAAGGCTTGCGGATTTCTATCGCGGCAACTTGGGAATCACCGGCGAGGACGCAATGCTTCGCGGAGAAATAGATCTGGTCTTGATATATGTCGATATCATGAGAGTCAGATTCGGGGACGGCTTCAGGTTTGAAAAAAACATTGACCCGGATCTTCTTGACGTCAAAGTTCCAAGCCTGATTCTGCAGCCGATTGTTGAAAATGCGTTCAATCATGGAATAAGGGACATGGAGTCAGGCGGTGAAATCAGCCTGTCAGTCAGACGCGAAAACGATGTGATTCTCATATGCGTAAAAGACAATGGAAAAGGCTTTCCCCCTGAGCTGCTTGAGATGGATTTTCTTGATGACAGGCCGTATGCAAATGGCGCCGTGCATATAGGGATCTTGAATGTGGCGCGCAGGCTGGCGCTCTACTATGGAAGAAAAGGATTGTTTGAAATCGAAAACGGACTAGCGGGAGCAATCGTAAAGATTGCAATTCCGAATGCCATTTCAAAGTAAAAGCGTGGTGAAAAATGTATACTGTATTGATAGCAGATGATGAAAGGATTGTAATAGACTCTCTGAACTACATCATCAATAAAAACTTCGGAAATGAGTTTGAAATTATCTCCGCCCGCTCTGGCAGGGAGGCGCTTCTGATTGCCCAGAGCAAAAAAATAGACATCGCCTTCATAGACATCTCAATGCCTGGAATCAATGGCATTCAGGCAATCGAGCGAATGAAGGAGACGGATCCAGACATCATTTTTGTGATATTGACAGCCTTCGATAAATTTGATTTCGCAAAAACAGCGTTGCAACTGGGAGTAGCCCAGTATCTTCTAAAACCTATAAAGAGGGAGCAGATAATTGAAATAGTCTCAGAAATGCGCAAGCGCGTTGCAAAACGCAATAAATCCCGCATCGAAGAGCTTGAGATCTTCGAACGCCTGGAAAAGGCGAATCTGATGCTTGAGACGGAATTGGTTGAAAGCGTCATCTCGCCTCCCGCCAAGCCCAATGAGCTAGACAAGCGCATGAGCATCTTGGGCGTAAGCGCTATAAGGGGATTTTTGCTGTTGATAGAATTCGATGAACCTTTCCTGAGCCGAAATGGAATGTCAATAGCCAGAAGCGATGTCGCAGGCGGCGAATACTACTGCGTCAGAGAGCAAATAAAGGCGGTTGGAGACTGCCTAGTCGGCGCTCTTTCGGATGGCAGGCTGGCCGCTATCCGACTTTTAGCGGATGATTGCGGCAATGAGCTCATTTTCCCCGATGCTGAAGCGATTAAGAAAAGGCTGGCGGAACATGCGAAGGCGTTTGTGAAAATTGGCGCCAGCAACTATATAAATGGGATTGACAAGGCAGCTGAGGCTTATACTTCAGCTGTACTGGCATTGAGGTTCGCAACTGCCAAGACGCCTGTCGTTTGCTATGACGAAATAAAGCACCGCAGGGCGGAAGAAGGCAAGATGCTTGATAGATGCGGAATAAATCAGCCTATTCAGCAAACGATAGCATACATAAACCGCCATTACGAGCGCAAATTGACATTGAATTTATTGGCTGACATGGTCGGGATAAGTCCTAATTACTTTTCCAAGCTCTTCAAGGAAGAAGCGGGAGTAAGCTTCATCGAATACCTTACGCAAGTCCGCATGGCTAAAGCCAAGGCCCTGCTGGCGGAAAAGAAGAAGAGCATCAAGGAGATAAGCATAGAGACAGGATACAGAGACTCGGCTTATTTTACTCGTTCATTCAAAAAGTTTACCGGCGTGGTGCCGACTGACTATATATCCAGCGATTGAACTGCGGGCGATTAAAGGCAAATCATAGAGGTGTTGCGCGTTGAAAGGGAAATGCTTGTCGGTTGCGATTCTGCTCTTTTTTCTGGCCGGCTGTTCGAAAGCGTCGCCAAGCCTAGCGGAAAAGCCTTTAACTATAGGATTTTGCATTGATTCGCTGGTGCTTGAACGTTGGCAGAAGGATTTGGATGCTTTTACAGCGGAAGCAGAAAAACTGGGAGCGAAAGTGGAAGCTAGAAATGCCAACGGTGATTTGGAACTGCAAGTTAATCAGGCGAATGAACTCATTAATAATGATTCTATATCTGCAATTGTAATACTTCCGATAGACGGCAGCAAGTTTTCTGAAATTATCGCAAAGGCAAAGTCCAGGGATAAAATAGTAATCGCTTACGACAGGCTGATATTAAACTCCGCCATAGATGCATTCATTAGCTTTGATACGGAAAATATCGCGCCTTATATGATGCGGGAGCTTGAAAAAGTCGCTCCAAAGGGAAATTATCTGCTGATTGGCGGGTCTTTATTGGATAATAACATGAAGCTGATAGCGGAAGGCATCCATAGAGAGCTGGAAGAGAATGAAAACATACAGCTGTTGGACGAGGTGTACTGCGACAATTGGAGCAGCATCAGCGCTTACAGGCAGCTTTCCGCAATATTGGGGGAAAACCGGGACGCAAAGATCGACGCGGTGGTATGCGGCAATGACAGCCTTGCCGTAGGCGCGATACGCGCGCTATCAGAATACCGGCTGGCGGGCAGGGTTGCGGTTTCCGGGCAGGACGCTGATCTTGAATCTTGCCAGAGGATAATTGAAGGCACACAGACAATGACTATATACAAGCCGGTTGATCTTCTGGGAAAGAAGGCGGCGCAGGTCGCCGTCGGCCTTGCGCAAGGCTTTGCGCCTGAAGGCGGCCAGAGATGGACTGAAAACGGATATGACATTTTGCGCTGCACCATACCCATAGAGGTCGTCACTAAGCTCAACATGAGAGATGTCATCATCGAAAGCGGATTTCACAGAGAAGAAGAGGTTTATATGACGGGCGACGGCTGAAAAGCCAATCAGATCTAAAAATCGGTACTTTTCAGTGCAAATCAGTAAATGCAATGCGCCGGTTTTGCTGCTTTTCTATCCTTTGAAAAATTAGGATAATCAGCCGCGAAATTGGCGCATTGTTCTATTGCCCTATAAACCGCAAGGCCTTTCAATAAAAAACCTCTTGACAGCTGCTTCGGAAGACCTAGGCTCCCAGACATGGACTTGTTGACACGCAATGCTTATTTTAGTACAATGAAACATATGCAATCCTGATATCGACAGGATGAGACTATGTCATTAAATGGCTTATTTCACCAAATTGACAATAGATTTCAACTTGTTAAATCGCAGACGCCCAGTGGAATTTCCTATATTGGCGCTGAAAACATATGGCTGTGAGTATAATCATACTCTTAAATCGTTTTAAATGAGTACGCCTCCAGATCTTAAAGCCTGCTGACAATCTCTTCAACAAATAATGACTTTGAGCTTTTCTAAAGCCTCCAAGATGTTTGCTCCTTATTTATCCATTAGAGCATTAATATTTAGAAAATGAGAACTTTAACTGCCCAAGTGAATAGAATGGAACCATATGCGTTTTTTAAGAGGCGCCGCTTTTGCGCACGTTTTTAAAGTCTTCTCTAACTACAGAGTTTTAGTTCCACTTATAGCCTATTTGCATTGGATGTTCCGGTTTTTTTGCCTGAGCATGCAATTAGTGCGAAATGCCGACATCAGTAGCGCCCTGAAATGGATAAACTGAAAAAATCGGTGCATTTGATTGCAAATCAGCATAGAAGCTTTCAATGATAGGCTGAAGACTTTAGAATATGCATAATCGCCGCTCCCTAAAGAAGAAAGAGGTGTAGAAAATGTTCACATTCAACAGTAAAACAAATCTGCTTGAAAGAAGCGAGACTCAGTACCAGCTTCAGGATGTAAAGGAACCCAACCTGCACCGCAATTTGTTTACGTACGACGCAATTCCCAAGGTCGCCTTCAATCATAGAATTGTTCCGATTGACATGCCTGATGAGATCTGGATTACCGATACGACCTTTCGGGACGGACAGCAGTCGCGCGAACCGTTTACAACGGATCAGATTGTCCACATTTACAAGCTTATCAAGCGCTTGGGCGGACCCAAGGGACTGGTGAGGCAGTGCGAATTCTTCGTGTATACGAAGAAAGACAAAGAAGCGGCTTACAAGTGCATGGAGCTGGGATATGAGTATCCGGAAATTACAAGCTGGATTAGAGCGTCCAGAAAGGATTTTGAGCTGGTAAAGGAAATGGGGGTCAAGGAGACTGGAATACTGGTGAGCTGCTCTGACTACCATATTTTTCTCAAAATGAAGATGACCAGGCGGCAGGCGATAGACCACTACCTGGCGGTGGTGAGGGAGTGCATTGAATGCGGCATAAGGCCTAGATGCCATTTCGAAGACATAACGAGAGCTGACTTTTACGGCTTTGTAGTGCCGTTTGTTTCAGAACTCATGAACCTGATGGAAGAGACGGGGGTTCCTATAAAAATCCGCGCCTGCGACACTATGGGCTATGGAATAACATTCCCCGGAAGCGTAATGCCAAGAAGCGTGCAGGGCTTGATCTACGGGCTTCACCACCACGGAGGGGTTCCTCACGAGCTAATTGAATGGCACGGGCACAATGATTTCTATAGAGCGGTGATAAATGCGTCCTATGCATGGCTGTATGGAGCGAGCGGAGTAAATTGCTCTCTCTTTGGAATAGGCGAGAGGACGGGGAACACGCCTCTTGAGGCTATGATCATGGAGTATGCGCAGCTTCGGGGCACGCTTGACGGAATGGACACTACGGTTATAACGGAGCTTGCGGATTATTTCGAAAAGGAATGCGGATACGCGATACCACCCATGACTCCATTTGCAGGAAAAAACTTCAATGTGACAAGAGCAGGGATTCATGCCGACGGAATGCTTAAAAACGAAGAGATCTACAATATCTTCGACACCGGGAAGTTCTTGAACAGGCCGAGCAATGTGGCTGTCTCAAACACTTCCGGGCTTGCCGGCATCGCTCACTGGCTCAATGCCTACTACATGCTAAGCGGAGAAAATGCCTTCGACAAGAAGGACATAGTTGTTCATGAGCTGAAGGAATGGGTTGACGCCCAGTACGAAGAAGGGCGAGTCACTGTCATATCTGATCAGGAGCTTGAGCAGGCGTCCAAAGAAATCATAAAGAAGTACGCTGGCGAGGAGTAGAGGATTTGGCTTTTTATATGAAGCCTTAAGTTAAGGATTAGCTATGCGGATTTGCAGTCAAATGTACCGATTTTGGAGCTTGATTTTCTATTGAATGATGCAAAATGCCGATTTCTGCATTTCTCACTCGCTGTATAATCAAGCTCCAAAAAAAGGCAGTTTTCAATAAAAATCAGTATAGTATACGGATATGCATGTGAACCCCTATGACGTTGCGCTTCACCGACAAGGGCGAAAATATTAAGTCAATTGTGTGTTTGAGGCATGGACAAATGTCCATAAAATGTATTCGTACTAAAGTTCCTTTTTGGAACTAGGCATACTATGTTTAAATGGATAATCAAGCTAAAATAGATGCATTTAGCTACAAATCTGTTGGATATCAGGTATTTTCAAAATGGTAAAACATCGACCCTAAAAGGGATAAAAAGAGAAGAGGAAGATAGATGGACAAAATAGAAGCCGCCAAAGAGAAATTCGAATCACTTATGGAAGAGCAGCTGAAAAGAATTGAACGCCTGAAATCTGAGGCTGACTTTCTGGATTTCAAGTCGCTTGAGCAAATAGTGATTGGAGTTGTGGGGGGGGATGGTATTGGACCCGCCATAACTGCCCAAGCGGCAGGCATAATAGCGGATCTCCTTAAAGATGATATTTCAAGCGGAAAAGTGTCCGTTAAAAACATAGAAGGGCTTACGATTGAACGCAGGGCGGCAGAGGGAAAGGCCATCCCTGATGATGTTCTAGAAGAGCTTAAGGAATGCCACGTCATTCTAAAAGGGCCGACGACGACCCCGCAGGCGGGATCGCCTTGGCCGAATGTGGAAAGCGCAAACGTCGCGATGAGAAAAGAGCTGGATCTGTTCGCGAATGTACGGCCTGTACGCGTCCCGGAACTGGGCATAGACTGGACTTTCTACAGGGAGAATACCGAAGGTGCATACGCGGTGGGAAGCAAAGGATTCGATGTCGATGAGGATCTGGCGCTTGATTTCACAGTTGCCACAACCCAGGGGACGCGCAGGATCATCAAGGCTGCATTTGAGTTTGCCAAAGCAAGCGGAAAAACCAGGGTAACCGCCGTGACCAAGGCTAATGTCATAAAGACGACAGACGGGAAATTCTTGAGGATTGCCAGAGAGATAGCCAAAGGCTATCCTGGCATAACTTTGGATGAATGGTATATAGACATAATGACGGCAAAGCTCATTGATGCAAAGCGCAGAACCCAGTTCCAAGTTCTCGTGCTGCCTAATTTGTACGGAGACATTTTAACTGATGAAGCCGCAGAGTTCCAAGGCGGCGTTGGAACTGCCGGAAGCGCGAACATAGGAAAGCGCTACGCCATGTTTGAGGCCATCCATGGCTCGGCGCCCAGGATGGTTGAAGAGGGCAGGGCAAAGTACGCAGATCCGTCAAGCATCATTCGAGCCGCAGCAATGCTCTTAAATCACATAGGCTATGCCGAGGAGTCGGACAAGCTCACCAAGGCTTTGGATATATGCGCGAAAGAGAAAGCTGTAGCTATGACAGGAAGGGAAGACGGAGCCTCATCTGATGAGTTTTCCAAGTATTTGCTTAAAACGATTGCTCGTTTGTAAGTCTTTAGAGACTCATTTAAAATGTTGCAGGATCCTGCCGATTTTCACCCAAGCGCCTATTTTGAGCTTGCCTGTCAACAGGTGCGAAATGCCGATATCAGCATTTCGCACTTACGGACAAGCTCAAAAATCGGCCATTTCCTATGCGCATAAGTTTCCGCAGCGCTGATACTTAATGCATGCGCGCATTCGCGCCGTTATATGGACTACGCAGGTGAATTATGGGATTTTCTCAAGAAACAATTGACATTCTCTGGGGAATCAGATTCAACAACAACAGATCGTGGTTCAATGAACACAGAGAGCAGTACAAGCGCTTTGTGCATGACCCCATGGTTGAAGTCAGCGAAGAAGTATTTAATCGCATCCGCGCCTTTGACAAGGACTTCGCTGATCGCCCCAAGGTCAGCCGCGCCAACAGGGACACCCGATTTTCTAAAAACAAGGATCCATATAAAGAAACCAAGTGGGTCATGTTCAGGGAGGATCAGTCATCTGGAATAGAGCATGACAGCCCGAACTACTATTTCGAAGTGTCTCCCGACGCTTATGCGTTTGGTCTTGGGTACTGGCCTCAGGCAAAGGGGATGGCGGCTCTTCGCGCCGCCTTTGACGCCAACCCGGCGGAGGCTTCAAGCATAGTCAGGACAGTGGATGATTTGGGATTTTTCAACGTGGAGGGCGAGGTCTACAAAAGAGCGAAAAGCAAGCATCAGGATGCTTGCAGCAAGTGGTACAACATGAAAAGCATTACGCTTGCCAAGTCTGCTCCGCATGATGAGATTCTTTTTGACCAGGAAAGGCTGATCAGCTTTATAGCTGAGAAGTTTTTGAGCGTTTATTTTGTGTACTCTTATTTTTTGAGGATCAGCAGGACATTTTAACCTGAACAGCAAGAAGTAGTTATACCGATTTTCATCAAATGTTCCTTGTTTGGAGCTTGATTATCCATAGAGTGGTGGGGAATTGCGATGACGGGAATTTTGTGTAGCGGGATGTTAATAATGAAAAAAAAATAAAATAAAAATAAAAAAAAAAAGTTTTGTTCGAATTTTGGCCCGGGTACCTGCTATCCTGAATGAAGTTTATCAGTTTTCCTCAGACCCTCCAGACAAATACTGAAATAGTGCTTCGATTAGGCTAAGACCACTTCCTTCCAAAGTTTCCCTTATTTATCGGTCATCCTACCATCCGATACATTATAGTCTAGATACAGACAGCGTCGTTAAACGACCCTCCGCCCTCAAAAAATAAAATGAACTCTGATTTCTAAGTCTTCCTCCCTCTTAAGTTCCGATATGCGAGTAGTGACGTGTTTGGTGGCATCACATCATATTAAGACCATTCATACATTTACATTTGTTCGGTATTTACCGGGATAGCTCAGAAGCTATAGCGTCAGGATATGGACTGGAGAGTCGAAGAATCGATTCCCGGTAAGGGCGTCCGGAGCGGCTCTGAGGCCTACAAAGCCTCCTATCCAACGGGTACCTCATGTGAGTAACGTTACACAAACAAATGCAATGCTCTATGAAAAATGTATTCCTAAAGAGCACGAATAAATTGAAATGTGGAATTTCGTTTCTAATTTTCGGAAATAGTCCCCTACATTATATAAGCCTGCTGAAAACGAACAGCATATGTGAAGTTGCAGTATTTACATAATTTATATTTCTTTCACTTTATACGGAATATGGGAACATGTAGGATATGAGAGGCTTCAAGGAGTTTCATAGATTCTTGATTATAAGTTTCAGCTGTATGAGGCATGTCTGTAGATTGAATGGTGATCTGAATAACTCAGTTACTGGGGTATAGAGAAGAATTCGGAACGTAACATTTTCGACGTATTTCAGAACACTGTACTATCACAACATTTGCTTGTAGTAATATTAAAACCA
>JAISZB010000185.1 GCA_031269465.1 Clostridiales bacterium
AATATGTACAACAATCCAAGCGGAAAAGTCTGCATTATAGTTTCAATTCAGTTCATTATACTTAAAAAGCATAGACTATTGAAAATATTTCTGCTAGATCGAAAAATGCACATTAGGAGAAGGCAATATGAATTTCGCAATCGGTATCATCATTGTGTACGCTGTTATCGCAATAGTCCGCAACGCAATTTCACCGAAGATAGTCGGCAGTCAGCTTGGGCTTCATCCGATTGTATCGCTTTTGTCTATCTATGTGGGGTATCGGTTGCTTGGGCTTTGCGGAATGATTGCGTTTCCGATAATCATACAGGTTCTTCTCGCGATGCACAAAAGGGGCAATATTCACTTATTCAAAGAGCGGAGAACATAAGGAGGTAAAAATGGATTTTCAAATTGTTGCGGACAGTTGTTGCGATTTAACCCCGGAAATCAAGAAACAGTGGGGTGTGACAACCGTACCGCTAACTATGACGTTGGATAACAAGAGTTATACGGACGATGAAACCCTCAATCTGCCGGAGTTTATGACGGAGATGAAAAATTGCTCCGCTAAAATCGGCTCGGCTTCTCCCTCTCCGCTCCTGTACAAAGAAGCGTTTGAAGCTGAACACGCTTCCTTTGCCGTTACTTTGTCGAGTAGGTTATCGGGGTCATACAGCAGTGGGAACGTGTTAGAAAGGGGGACAATATGGAAAACTGGATATTGGTCATCGGCTACGATCGCAACGCTTTCGGGCCGGCGCAACAAGAATGGCTGAAATACAACGTGTTGCTCCATATGGTCGATACGATAAGCGAGGCGATAGTGCATCTTTCAGATTACCTTGAATTCTTCAAACACATTCCCATTGCCATTGTGATGAGCATGAGCCATGTCAGCGGTTGCGCCGTAATGTCGCGGGATTCCCCTGCGATTAGCGAGAAACGGCCGCGCGAATACCAGGTTGCCACCGGTACGGCGATGACAGGCAATGGGGCGATACTCCTGTCCGGCCATAAAGTCGAGCGTTGACGATGGATTCATCTTCACGCGGGCGAACGGGGAAGCATACCCCCTTGATATTTGACAGTCACATTCCCAAATTTGGTGGTCAAGGCAGGGTTCCCGAAAACGACTTTTCACGCGCTGAGAAAGTTTGCCTGTTCCGCTTTAATGAACGACAGCGTAAGCTCCGCCGAAGTCGCGAAATATGTCGGTCACTCCAATGTCACGGTGTTCTACAATCACTACTCTTTCTTGGATTTGGGACACAAGCTGGAGCTTACCCGGAGAATCACCGGAAATCTTGGAATACCGCTTGGAACGGAGAGCGCCGCGCTCTCCTGAAAAGCCCCGTGAAGCCGATAATCATAAGGGTTCACAAATTCGAGTGTGAAATATAAAGTTTTTTTTCAAAAAAACTGCAAAGCGCACTTGACACAAACTGCAAAGCATGCTATACTATTTTAGTAAGGAAGGGAGACAAATTCTAAAAGCAAATTTTTTTCAAAAAAACTGCAAAGCGCACTTGACACAAACTGCAAAGCATGCTATACTATTCTAGTAAGGAAGGGAGACAAATTCTAAGAGCAAATTTTTTTCAAAAAAATGCAAAGCGCACTTGGCATAAACTGCAAAGCATGCTATATATTCTAGTAAGGAAGGGAAACAAATTCTAAGAGCAAATTTTTTCAAAAAAATGCAAAGTGCACTTGGCACAAACTGCAAAGTTGCTATGCTAGTAAGGAAGGAGGAGGCAGTACCGTAAATAGCATTTTATTTTTTAAGAAAGACTGTTGAGAATGTTTGGTACAAATTGCAATGAGCGTCTTCCTAAAAATGTAGGGGAGCTGAATGCAAAGGATCATGAAATTTCGCAATTCGCATAACGCCAAGCATGCCTAGCGAATTGCATCTAATGGAAAGTGTGGGTAACGCAAGGGCTAAGATTTTTTTTCTAAATAAATGCAAAGCAAGCTTGTCACTTCTCTAAAACTTCATTATAATTTCTTGAAATCCAGCTTAATAGATTTTATGCATTTGAAAATTTGAAAGAAAAGCCTTTGATGAATTGAAGGGTAAGACTTAATAGAGCTACAAAAGCGGAAGATTCCAAGACGTGCCTGCAAGGATGCTTGTATTAGAAAAATCATACCCTGGCAGGAATGCGCAAGCAAGGCTCAATTAGCTTATGGAAAAATGAGCTGGGCATATCAAAAACTCATTATGAAGATTTCTCATTGACGAATGGGAGGGGCTTAAGTGGAATTGTACACAACATTTTTATCGAAGAGGCAGAAAACTCTGCAATCTGCAATTATAGGCTCGATCTTCATCTGGGCGTTAATTGCGGCAAGCGTTTTCAAGCCGATCGGCTTGGAAAACTTCTCGCGCTTTGTCAGAGGATTCCAAATAGGCCTGATGGCGGCGCTGGACGGCGCGCTCATTCACATGCTTCTTAAGTGCAGAAGCGCCGTGAAGGACGAAGAGAAGCTTAAAAGGATGTATTTTGAGGCATATGACGAGAGAAAGAAGCTGTTGCATGAAAAGTCTGGAGGGAGCGCCTTATACCTCTGCTCGCTAGCGCTTCTCGCTCCAGCGGTGGCATCCGCCTGCTTCAGGCCGGACGCGTTTTGGGCATTCGTGGGATGCAGCGCATTGCTGCTAATTACAAGGAAGGTCCTCCTGATTTACTATTCCAAGCAACTTTACTTTAATACATTTAGCGTCTTGGCAGATTCGAGTGCGCTGGTTTTGGAACCTGGTTGTCTCAGATGCCGCTTGATATCCTGTTTTTCTAGAAAATCACCTTAAAAGGAACATTGAATGCGAATGGATATAATCAGGCTCCAAAATCATAGCAACAGGTGTACTGATTTGCAGTCAAATGTACCGATTTTGATGCCTGATTATCTACTGAAGGGTGCGAAATGACTATGTCCGCATTTCTCGTTAACTGAATAATCCGACGTCAAAATCGGAATTTTCCAATGCAGATAAGTATGAAAGGAGAGTTGGCTTGAAAACGAAGATTCAAGAGTTGCGCAAGCAGCAAAAAATGTCTCAAGAAGAGCTTGCTATGGCGGTAGGCGTGTCGAGGCAAACAATAACCTCGCTGGAATGCGAGAAATATACCGCTTCACTCGTGCTTGCTTATAAGATCGCCAAGTATTTCAGAAAATCTATTGAAGAGGTTTTTGACTTCTCGGAATTGGAGGGAATTTGAATGGATCTATACAGAAGTTTTTTAACTAAGAGGCAGAAAGCTCTGCAGTATGCAATCCTAGGTTCGCTTTTCATTTGGGCGTTCATTATCGCAAGCTTCATCAAGCCGATTGGAGGGAAAGATTTTTCTGACTTTCTTAGAGGATTTCAGATCGGCCTGATGGTGGCGGTTGATTTATCGCTTATACGAAGGATGCTAAAATGCAGAGGCGCCATGAAGGACGAAGAGAAGCTTAAAAGAATCTATTTTGAGGAAAATGATGAGAGAAGGAAAATGATATTTGATAAGTCGGGGGGAAGCGCAATTTACTTCTGCGCGCTGGCTCTCCTGGTTGCGGCTGTGATATCCGCTTATTTCGGTCCGGCGATTTTCTATGCTCTCCTGGGAAGCAGCGTATTCCTGCTTGTCGCAAGAAAAGTTCTGATGGTTTACTATTCAAAGAAGTATTAACATCTATACTCATCCAGCTATACTTATTTTCATTTGAATTTATCTTTTTTGGAGCTTGATTATACAGCGAGTGCAACATGCCGATTTCGGCATTTCACACCTCTCAATGGACAGTCAAGCTCCAAAAAAGAAACATTTGATGAAAATCGGTATATATCCGCTATAGTTGAGGATGCCATTTCGGCATCCTCCGCTATTTTTACATGACTGCAAATATTCCTTATCAAGTCCAATCGCGCCATCAGCATATCATGCCCAGCGGCGAGGCTTTTTAATCCCAAAGGGCGCGGCGGATGAAGATCTGGAATGCGGGGCGGGGATTATGAGAGCGGCATTCCGCGTGAGCAGAGGCATCCCACAGCCACCTGATAAACACAGGCTCAGGCTGTTTGAGAAGTTCCGACAGTCAGATCTGACGCGGCAGAGTCCGGTTTGGATTTGCGGACAGTAAATCTTGCAGGCGTTCTTTCGCATTGGCGTCCTGATTAAGATTAAGACGTTTCCTTGCGCTTGCGCTCCGAACGATTATGAGGACATGCTTTTGCGCGGCTGTTCAGCAGCTTTTTCCGCAGTATTCATTGAACTGCGAGGGCGTTACATCTTTAGCCTTATCAAATAGGAACGTTTGACTGCATAACGGCATGATTTGATAAAGCTGGGAGCTGCGTTCGCACTGATTTGCATATGATTTACTTTTTCAAGCCCTTCAAAATAAAAGAAGTTACGGCATCAGACAGAGGTTTGATATCATCGCTTCCATTGCCCTCATGCCAGCAATAAGCCGCGCTGTAAATGGCTGAACTTATCATGGATGAGGCGATGTTTGCGTCACAGTCCATTTTGCTTCTATCCAGGATAGCATGTATCATTTGGCGAAGCAGATGCTTTACTTTGCCATCAATCTGATTAGCGAATGATTTGTTGCTGAATCTGCATTTCTTGTAAAACGCAACTATATACTCATAGGTTGACTTAACAAGCTGGCCGCAAACATCGCTTGTAAATTCTTTAGCCTGCACTGTCTCTTCTGGCAGCGTCTTTTCAAAGGCCAATTCTGTAAGCTCTTCCAACAGGGCGTATTTGTCTGTGTAATGTGCGTAAAAAGTAGAGCGATTAATGGTAGATCTGCTTGCTATATCTTGAATTGTTATAGCGTCAAACCCCTTTTCCTTCATCAGTTCAAGAAATGTCTGCTGAATAAGTTGCTTAGTGCGTTTTACGCGCGGATCATTTGCATTCATGACAACGCATCCTTTCCATACTGATTTGCAATATGAAATTTCCTGTTGGAGCTTGATTTCTCTATGGATAATCAAGCTCCAAAACAGGTGCATTTGGCTAAAGGCGCAAACAACAAATTATCTAAATTGTCGCTTGAACAACGGATCTGATTTTCTGATGATTGATAACGGTGTAAAAATACAATAGTATTAAAGCATACTAATGCTGCTTTGTACACTGAATATTTAGGAGATGGATTTGAAATGCCTGACAGCTCTAGGATTTTAGTTTTTGGGGCGGGCATCATTGGAAGTTTGTACGCCCTGCGCTTTATTCAAACCGGCATGGATGTGACATTGCTGGCTCGTGGAAATCGTTTGGAGGAATTACGGGAAAATGGGTTGAAGCATAGTGAAAAAGGCCTGATAAAGACGGTGCCGGTCAACTTAATCGAGTCTTTAGAAAGAGATGACGTTTATGATTTTATCTTTGTCCCTGTGAGATATGATCAGATGCCATCCGCCTTAATGGCCATCCAGGCTAACAGGAGCGAGAACATTGTGACTCTGGCCAATACGACAGGGTATGATGAATGGACGTCTATTATTGGAGGACGCTTGGTGCCAGGTTTTCCCGGGGCTGGCGGAGACATGAAGGACGGCGTTTTATACGGTAAATTCGGCAAAAAGGTGCAAGGCACGATATTTGGCGAAATCAACGGAGAGATCACTAAACGTATAGAACAACTTGCCTCGATATTTGAATCTGCCTGCCTTCCTTATGAGATTTCAAAAGATATACTGGCATTCCACTTGTCTCATGCAGCCTTTGTCGCTGCAATTAGGAACTTCTATGCAAAAAGCGGCATGTTGGATGCAAGAAGCGCTAAACGCAGGGATATTTTGCGCAAGGTAGCCACCGATATAAAACAAAACGTTCATTTACTGGAACAAGCAGGCATTTCTATTTTGGATCCTAAAACGCGAATTGCTGGCAAAATGCCAAGTTGGGCTGTTATAGCTGTTTTTCGGTTGATGCTGAGCATGAAATTTACTCGAAGCGTGCTTTTGGGAAGTCATGCTTTAGCGGCCAAAGAGGAGATACTGAGAATTGATAAGTTTTTTCAAGAGAAGTCGTTTGAAAGCAAACTTGTTTAAGGATTTGATTTTCCAGCAGGCTATACTCTTACTCATCAATAGTCATATCTGGTGGTCTGCAATAATATTTTGCATCGTGATGGAAAAGAGTATCAATGATTGATCAAGTTATAGACATGAAAGTTAAGAGTTCTCAGCTTTATTTTTGATGATTGGTTAAGTCTAAAAATCTACACATGATAATTTTAACAATTATAATTTATTTATATTTGAATTTTTATAGGATGCCTCCTCGAAATTTGAATTTCTTCAGCCCCGGCACTTGAAATTCGCCTGAAAATCCTTTAAAACACAGTCGAACTCTCCGATGTGCATACACAAATGAGGCGAACCGTGCGGCAACCCGCTCAAGCTGCAATGGCCGAATTCATTGATGAAACCATCCGGAATCTAGAGAAATGCTTCAGCGGAAAGGCGGCGTTCTGCTGGTTCACAGCCTTTATCCCGGGTCCAATCCTCGCGGCGGATTGCGGCGGGGCGTCCTCCATAACGAGGGAGCTGGGCCTGAACCCTTAATTATACCGTAATATGCTGAAACTATTCAAAAGCTCCTCCTTTTCGCGTTGGGAAGCCGGGCTGGAATGGCTTTCCATCGCGCTGGCGGAAAATGCCGCCATGCTGGCGCAATGGAAAATGCATCCTCATCGGCGACGGCGCAGAAGCCTGCAAAGATGGAAGGAAGATTCCTGGAGTGGCTTGGATGCGCCAGGAATCGGGAGACTTGCCCAAAAAAGAGCATGCCAAGGGGCATATGTCCGGCTGCATAAGCATTTTCCTCAGAAAAACTGCAAAGCAAGCAAAGACCTCAAAGCATTCTTGACACAGATTGCAATGCGAGCCTTCATAAAATGAAGGGGAGCTGAATGCAATGGATCATGAAATTTTCGAAAAATGAATGTAGAATATTTGATCAGTGCCACTCCTGCCTCCATTTAAATTACAATTTGCAATTTTTAAGCAAAGGTAAACTGTTCTAAATTTATACTCATGTTTGGCAATCAGTTAAACGCCAAGCTTGCCTATCGAAAGTGCGTCATTTCTGTCTTGATGGAAAATGCATGCAATGAAGCAAGATATTTTTTTCTGAAGAAATGCAAAGCTAACTTGTCAGCGACTAAAACCAGCCTTATATTCTTATTGAAATTCAGATTGAAAGATTTTATGCATGTAACATGTTTTGAAAGAAAAAAGCTTTGATGAGCGAAGGATATAACGGCTCTGACTACTGCAGGATGAGCCTTTCGGTGCCATGTGTGGCAACCGAGCAGTAGTTGATGACGGTTTGGCTGTCCACGTTTTTCATGTAAGGATTGCTGACCATTGTCAACACCTACAATCATGTTGTAGGCGATCTTACTATGTTAACTCAATTAAAGAAAAATCTAAACACCCAAAACTGATGGCATGATGTTGACACCGCAACTTGGCTGCTTGATTTTTTGAGATCGAAAAATTCTTTGACTCTGATTGTTAACGTGCAATCCAGGCTGGCGGCTATGCAAAGGAATTGGTTTCATCATAGGCATAAGCATATTATCGGCATTTTGAGCACATCTTTTTTTTCTATTAGCTACTCGCAAAATATGACTTGGTTGGCTCACAATTTGCTAATATGGATATGTTAATCCTTTTATTTACTATTAAGACATTTCAAAAACTATCCATTGATTGCTTTGCTGCAGGCATTATGCTATAATTTTTAAAAAGCGCTATAACACGCATAAGGATGGAGCCAAGCCATGGGCAATATTTTCGATGTTGTGCCGCCTGATCTGTTTACATTGCTTGGATCGCCTAACCGGGCAGTGTATGCAGACGCACTTTCTGTGCTTCACGAGGTGTTTCAGCAAAACCTGAAAATAGCGAGAAGCGAATTCTGTTCAAACATACAGTACAGGCTTGAGAGCGAATTGGAGAAGTCAGAGTTTTTTGATGAGGGGATACACGCAGATGAAGCTGCGGACCTGAAAGGCAAAGCCCACTTTCTTGTGAGAAAGCTCAAGGAGCGCGGTTGGATTGGATTTGAGATGGGATATGATCTGGTCGATAACATTGTAGTTCCCGATTACACAATACGGTTGCTGGATCTCTTCTCAGAGCTTTCAAACAAGGGAAAGGCTCAAAGCGGCTTCTCCTATGTTTACGACACGTACTCCACTTTAACGACGGCGGACAAGGAGAAGCCCTATGAAAAGATGATGGCGTTGGCTGGGGCATATGATAAAACCAATGCTTTGATCAGGCTTCTCAAAAGTGTATACCACAACATACACCAGTATTTCCAGGAGATTTTGGGGCTTAGGAATGTGAACCAGATCCTTCAGGCGCACTACGACTCTTTTCTTGCGCAAGTAGTGGAGGCGTGCGTCAAGCCTTTGAAGATCAAGGACTCTGTGCCCAAATACAAGGGGCCAGTACAATCAATCCTTTCCTCTTGGCTGGATGACAGCGACGTCCTTGCCCAAATGGCGAATGAGGCGTTGTCTGAGAAGATGCATCCAACCTTGGATGAATGCCGAAGAGAGATCGTGAGGATGATCTTCTTCATAAAAGACAGCTATGACACCATCCAGCGGGAGTATCTCGACGAGATAGATTCAAAGGTGCGAAAGTACACCCGCACCACAACCCAGAAAATAGAGAGCCTCTCCAACAATGATCCTTCTGTACGCGGCAATCTGCGCTTAATATTGCAAGCCCTCTCTGATCCCGAGAAAGCGGATGCCGTTTCGGAGGCGGTGAGTTCCTTGGCTCAAATCCATGAGCAGTCATGGATATGCGAAGACAGCCTTTACTCAAGGAAAAAGCCTGTCAAGAGGGGAAAAGGCAACGAGATTCTGCTAAGCGAAGACGCTCCCAATCTATTGGCCAAAGCGGCGGAAGAGTTTGACCGTCTAGTAAATAGCCCGTTCTCCAGGAAAAACGTATGGGAGTTCATGAGAAAACTCCTGGAGAAAACTGGGGAGGCGCGCACTAGTGATATTATGATGTCTAGTGATGACGCATACGTGATCTCCTGCCTCGCTGTGGTTCACTCAAGCGACAAAGGGAGCTTCTATGGATGCGAAAGGCTTGATGGCATCAATTCCACTGATGTTTACGGGTATCCGAACTTCAGGTTTTACCTTTTGGAGAAGCAGCCAAAGCCAAAACCAGTTGCGTTGAAACCGGAAGATGCCCGCGCAAAGCCGACAGCTGATTTGGATCCAGAGCAGATAAGCTTTTAAGCTGAAGCGTTTTATGGTTTGCTCTCAAGGCTGACAAGCCCATTTAGCCTGCTCATCTGCAAAAAGGAGGTTGGAGTTGGATTTTGATTACAAAGCTTTCGAGGAACTGTCTGACGCTGAAAAAGCCAGGTTCTCCGATATTTGCGGAAAGCTCTTGGCAGAGACTTTCCTCACAAAGACTCAGTGGCTTCCAGGCGGAAAAACCGCCTCTAACCAAGACTACTATTTCCTCGACAGGCATTCCGAGACAGTCCGCGGCTATCTGTCACTATCAGGCTGGCAACTCAAGAAAGACGAGAACAAAGGCTTTTTCCATGTGACGAGCAAGCATGGGGCGAACAAGATGAGCCTGAACATCAGGGCGACTGGCGCATTGCTTTCTCTTCGCCTTCTTTATAATGAAAACATCGGCAGGGCTGGGCTTTCCAATGATGTTGTCTGTGAAGTCGGGGAGGTAATCGAGAACCTGACAACGGAATTCCCGGTGTTTAAAAACAAGCCCAACATGGAGGAATTCAGGGGCCTCATGATGGTCTTTGACAACCACAACATCATAAAGAGAATCAGCGGAAGCTACAAAGAACCCGAATGCAGGTTCGCGATTCTGCCAACAATTCTCTCCGCTGTTCCAGGAGACAAACTTGTGAGCCTTGCGGCGTCGCTGGGAAAGGAAACCGATAATGGCGAAACTTTTGAAGAAGACCTTGTTGATTAACTGGCTTTACTATGAAAATGAGCTTGTGGAGTTTGACAAGGTCAATTACTTGACTGGGAAAAACAGCTCAGGCAAATCAACCTTCATAGACGCGCTGCAGATAGCGCTTCTGGGGGACGCTTCCGACAGGAACTTCAACCGGGCGGCAAACGACAAGGGGGATCGGACGCTTAAAGGATACCTCAGGGCAAACAAGTACGACAAAGTGAATTACACAGCCCCCGGCTCCAGAAAGGGCAAGGCCTTCTCATCCCTCATCTCGTGCGAGTTTTATGACGACAATGAGCTGAAGTCCTTCACCATAGGCATTGCCTTTGACAATTTCAATGACGATACTCATAAGCACAGCTTCTTTCTTCTGAATTCAGCCATACCATCCGACCGTTTCATCAGAGGCCGAAAGGCGATGGGAATTGCGGAGCTTAGAGCATACATAAAGGAAAAAGGGGGACAAATGTTCGACAGCGGCGCTGCCTACAGACGAACTGTAAGCGCTAAATGGAACATACACACAGATGCCATCTTCCAAATGCTCAAGAAGGCTGCCGCATTCACCCCAATAACCGACATCAAGAAGTTCATCACCGAAAATGTCTGTGAGCTTCCTGACAAGCCGGATCTCACCGCCATGCAGGAAAACATCAGATATTACAAAGATCAGCAGAGATTGGCCATAAGCATAGAAAAGAGGCTGAACAGCCTCTCAGCGATACATGAGCTTCATCTTAGCTGCCAAGGCGCCTTAAGCAATAAACTTATGACAAGATTCCTCCATGTCAGGGCCAGTTTGGATATGGACAAAAGCATGCTTTTGAAGCATCAGCTGGATCTCGCCGCCAAGGATGGCGAGAAAGCCAAACTGGATCTGGAGGTTGAATTTCTCTCAAAGAAGCTGGGTGACTTGCAGAAAGACAATGACAAGCTTATAGAGGAAAAGAGCAACAGCGACATTTTCAAGGAGAAGGCCCGAATCTCGCAAGCCATCAAAACCGCTAATGAGTCAATTGAAAAGCTTTCCGGAGAAATTGAGCGCGTCGCTCTGGAAGTCCGGGAAGAGGCGAATCACTGGCTCCGATTCTGCGACGGCTTGTCGGATGTTGATTTCGGCTTTGACGCTTCCGCATTGGAAGAAACCTCGCAAGTTTTGGCAACTCGCATAGGCTTCATGGAAAATTTCTCCACTGACGATTTCAGTGTCATCAGCTTCGACGCTTTCAAGGACGCAGCCATTTCCATGCGCGAATTCCAAGATGAGCTTCAAGGCGCATTCCGCGCTGCATCCTCACTTCTTGATGACAGGAATTCCAAGCATGAAGCAAATGCCTATACAATCAACCAATTGAGAAGCGGAGTCAAGGACTACGACAAGCTGCTCATCCGCCTCAAGAAACGCTTGGAGGAAGAGCTTGCCAAGGAGTTTGGCGGCAGCCCCAAAGTGCGCATCCTGGCTGATCTCCTTGAAGTCTCCGAGGAAAGATGGCAGGGTGCCGTTGAAGGGTATCTCAACACCCAGAAATTCTACTTGCTGGTTGAGCCGAAGCACTGCCAAAGCGCTTTGATTATCTTTGACAAAGTCAAGAGGGAATTGAACAAGTCAGGGTACGGACTGGTGGATGTAGGAAAGCTTCGCGAGAATGAGTCAACCGAAGCGGATCCCGCAAGCTTGGCTGCTGTTGTCCAGACTGGCAACCCCCTAGCCAGGGATTACATCAACTACCTATTAGGCAGAGTGGTCCGCTGCTATGATGCTTCGCGCTTAAGAAGCCACTCAATAGCGCTCACGCCTGAAGGCATGCTCTACCAAGGCTATGTGGCCCGCCCGTTGTCTGAGGCAGCCATGAGAAACGCCTACATCGGAAAAGCCAGCATCAAGCTTAGGCTTGAGAGGCTCCTGAAAGAGCAGGAAGCCTTGGATATGGAGATCACATCCTTGAAGGCAAGCGCTGAGTTCCTTCGCAAGCACAAGAAGAGAGAGACGTTTCTGACTGAGAGGCAAGTTGGCAGCGTGGTGAGGGAGGCCTTTGAGAAGTTTCAAAGCAGGGATGAGCATCGGGATAAGCTGGAAGCGCTGCATCAGGAGTATGATTCACTTGATGTGGAATGGCTCAATGACATTGAACAGAGGATAAAGAAAACCCAGCTCCAGATGAAAGAGAGCCAAGGCAAGAAAGATGCTGCCTTGACGAATGCTTCCAGCCTTTCCGAAAGAATAATCAACCTCACGGAGAACAGAATCCCCCAGGTGGAAAAGGACATCGAAGATAAAAGCAGGCAACTGGATGAACCCGCCTTCAACCGGCAAGAGGGCGAAGCGCAGTACGCCGAAGAGCTAAAAAAGGCGTCAGCCAGAGCAATCCAAAACCGCTGCGGCCTAGATGCCCAGTCTCAATGCGAAGCGGAATACAAGCAGGCGCATGACAAGCTCATCTCAGCCAGAAGCCTCTATATTGCAATGAATGATCCTTGCCCCTTCTCCAGCGCCTCAATGGACAACTCGGAATTTGACCAGGAGTTGGATAGGCTTTCCCAGAATGAGCTTCCCGCTTACACTGAAAAAATCAAAAAAGCGGAGGCAAGCGCCTTTGAGCAGTTCCAAAATGATTTTCTCTCTAAGCTTAAAGAAAGCATTGACGCGGTTATGGCTCAAGTGAAGGCTTTGAACAAAACCCTTCAAAATGGCGAGTTTGGCGGGGACAGGTACAAGTTCATAGTGGGAAGAAACCATGATTATGCGGACTTCTATGACATGATCATGGATCCTGATCTTATGCGCGGTGAACAGAACCTTTTCTCGCTATCATTTCAAAGCAAGCACCATGCTGCCATTGATGAGCTTTTCGGGAGAATTTCAGCCTCTGACGACAGCGCTTCAAACAAGAAGACAGAGCTTGAGAAAAACATTGAACTGTTCACAGACTATCGAACCTACCTTCATTTTGACATAGAGTCCACTAACCAGAACGGTCAGACTCTCCTTCTCAGCAAGAACCTCAACTCAAACTCTGGCGGGGAAACCCAAACCCCGTTCTATATAGCTATACTGGCCTCCTTTGCCCAGATTTGCAGGGTAAACGATCGCACCGCCTTAGGAAACACCATGCGTCTGGTTCTCTTTGACGAAGCCTTCAACAAAATGGATCCTGACAGGATCGTGGAGAGCATACGCCTCATAAGAAAAATGAACCTGCAGGCAATCATCTCCACGCCTCCTGAAAAGCTCTCTGACATCATGCCGGAAGTGGATCGCACGCTTCTAGCCCTGAAGGATGGCCCGAAGATGCAGATTCATCCTTGGTCAAAGGAGCTGGCCGCTTTTTTGGATGATACTTCGGAGGATGAACTGTATGAATAGAATCCCCTTCATCCTGAACCCCCTACTGGACAAGTACGAGTCCAGCACCCATGGCAAAGGCCTCAGCAGCAACAGGAGGGTGCTGATCAAAGCAGCCTCGTTTCCGCACTACGACTACGAGAACGCCGACACAAGGGACTCATTCAATGATGCTTTCCGCTCTCTTGAATCCCAAAAAATAATCAAAGCGACATGGGATAAAATTTCAAGAAACCTTGTCATAGAGTTCTGGCTCAATCTCGAAAATGTTAATCACGCTTACCTTTTGGCCGAGCGGATTCCTTTGAGTCAAACAATCGACGAGATCCGCTCAATGCTCACCCTTTGCTCATCCCAAGTTAAAAAGCCTTGGATAAGGGAGTTTCTTGCCTCACAGGAAGCCAAGCTCAATGAAACGAGAACCCTGACTGGCGTGCTCAAAAAAGGCAAGAATCACATTGAAAAGCTTCTTGCCGCTTTTGCCGCCTATGACAAGCTGGACGAGGCAAGCATCACAATGCGCGCCTTCTCAATTGCATGCTACTCAAATTCGAAATACTTCGAAGATTTCATCAGAGATGATTTTCTGTCAATAGCCCGAATCTTCTGCCCAGCTTTGGCCAACCTGCAGGATGCGGACATGGGGGCCAGGGAGTACCTCGCCTGCTTGGGCATTTACGCAAGGCCTGAAGTTTATGAATTCGCTGGATTGATCTCCATCGAGACCCCTTCTGGCGTCTGCGACTGCTCTACGCTAGCCTCCTCAGGCTTCGCCTTAACAAGCTCATCGCTTAAAAGCATCCGCCGCCTTTGGCTTGACTCAGTAAATCTTATTTTTTTCATCGAGAACAAGACGAACTATGACGAATTCATTGAATCCAGCAGGCCTGCTGACTGCTTGGCTGTCTATCACGGAGGTTACTTAAGCCCCCAGAAGAGAAAGTTCATCTCTCTAGTGGCATCATCCCGCCTTCCAGGAATTCCTTGCCTATTCTGGGCTGACATAGACGCAGGCGGCTTTAAGATGTTCCTTCAGCTTAAAAGCCTGATCCCTGAGCTTCTTCCCTACAAGATGGGCCCGGATGATGTTCGGCGCTGGCATGCTTCAGGACTTGCCAGAAAAGCGTCCTATATGGGCAAGCTTCAAAGCATGCTCCAAGATCCCCAAACGCTCATGTTCAAGGATACAATTGAGGCTCTACTGCATTATGGCGTTACAATCGAACAAGAGGCCATGCTGTCAGAAGCTTGCCGCTTTGATTGCTATAGCCTGCTACCATTGGGCTGAAGAACTGCCATGTGAGTTCTTGCGATTCCGTTGATCAAGATTTTATGGAGGCTTTGGATGCTTATCTTCTAAACTGGTTTTCATAGAAACCCCTATGAAGCTTCACTTCACCACTAAGGATGAAAATATAAAGCCCTTTGTGTGTTTGAAGCATGGACAAATGTCCATAAAATGTATTTTCGTACTAAATTACCTTATTTGGAGCTTTATTATACAGTGAGTGCGAAATGCCGAATCGGCATTTCGCACTCACTGTATAATAAAGCTCCAAATAAGGACATTTGATGAAAATCGGTATATATCAACGTTAAAACAGCACTGCTAAAAAATGAGGCAGCAGGGGAATGCCCTGTTGCCTTTTCGTTTACTTATGGATCAGTCCAAAGCTGTTCTTCCCATTTTTCATCTCTATTTAGGATTAATTTTGCATTGACTGCTAATCGGCGATGATTCTTTGCTTCATTTGAGCAGTTTGCTTTATCATGCATCAAAACCTTGGAATGCCATCACACCTTTTACTGAAGCGGCACATATCCAGCCTGCTCTATGCAACGCTGGCCTTCATCAGAAAGCATCCACAAAAGGAACTTGCCCCCGGCCAGGCTTGCGTCTTCATCTCTGATGATCCCGTAATAGCTGGCAGAGAGGGGGTACGCATTGGACGCGATGCTGGCATCATTGGGCGAAATGCCGTCAATCTGGAGGAATTTGATGTCGGGGCTCTGGTATGCCGTATCGATGTAATATTTGTAGCTGTAGCCTATGCTTGGCGAAAGGTTCTGGTATGCAGCCACAGCGTCAACAATTTCTTCCATCTCCCTGATTTCACGAACCATTTCAGGCGGCGCCATGGGCTTTCCCTGCATGACCAGTCGCTCCATCGCCGTCTGGCTGCCAGAGTTGGGATTTCGCTGATAAGCCACAATGGGGACATCCTCCCCGCCAACCTCCTTCCAGCTAGCAATCTCCCCGGAGTAGATCCCCCTTATCTGATCCAGCGTCAGGCTTTCCACCGGATTGTCCTTGTGGGTGATGAAGACGAAGGCGTCATGGCATATTGGCTCAATCCACAGCTTCACATCCAGACTTGCCGCTAAATCCAGATCTTCCTGCGACGGGTATGTGGACAGAATCAAGTCTACCGAATGGTCAGCATCAACCCCTCCATTCCAATCCACTACCCTCGGCTGCTTTTTTATCAAGTTGATGAAAGCGTCATGGGTTTTGCTGAAGTCTGTGAAGCTTGCCAGAGGCCTATCGTCCATGTCCAAGTGCTGCCGCGCGAACTCCATTGCCAATGGCACAAGCACCGTGGAGCCATCCATGCAGGGATAGCTCCCATAGGAGTATGAGATGTCTTCGCCTGATGATACCTTTAACAAGTTGAAAGAACTGTCCTCCACTATGCGCTCCCAATTATCAGGACGCGGTTTCGCCTCGAATGCAGGCTGTTCATGCATGTCGGGATAGCCTCCTTCAACGCTGTAAAACCCGGTGGCGGCGGAAAAAGTCAAGCGGGCAAATACGTATCCAGCGCTGTCTTTCAGCAAAAATTCCCCATCTATTGGCTCAACTGAAGCGCAATCGAAGATCTCCCCCAAATCAGCGCGCTTCATGATGAGAGCATTTTGGTGGTATCTATACACATCAAGGCCTATAATCATCTCCATGAAGTCGCGCCCTGCAAAGACCACAAGCGCTTCAGTCGGCGCTCTGAACAGCTCATGAACTTCTCCATTACCCATGACCCTATAAAATGCTTTCACTGTCCTGTCTTCCAGCTCTTTAAGCTGAACCAGAATGCACTCCCTATAAATGCCGGTAAACGCTTGCTCAAGAGAATACGCTCCATCCCCGAATTGCTCAGAGCTAGCGATCCTTCCCAGATTGTAGCGCGTTCCATCCGATTCAACGAACGAGCCTATTCCTTGGCCATCCGAGCATCTGTAAAAGCCTTTTTTCAGATTCCAATACTCGGTATTAAAATCCTCAACTTCGAAAACATCCTCTTCCGGATTGAGAGCAGGAAGCGCAAAAGGCGCAACTTTCGTTTCGCTCATAAATGCAAAGGGCGGCAAATCGCGAACTTCAACAACTTTGCGCTCCTTCTCCAGTCCAGTGCTTTCAGTGGAAGAGCTTTTATTGGATGGCTCAATTGTGTAAACTGCTTGCTCTGTAAGCTCTGGTTTGAGGGCCTCTTCTCCAGTTTCGCTTGAGCGAGCTTGTGAAGGAGTTGACGACGCTTCTAATGTCGGCATTGGAAGGGTTTTCTCACCTTTTGAGCAAGACGCCAAAGCAAGAAGCATGATAAAAAGCGTGATGCTAATTTTCAAGTGTTCCATAGTTTCTCCTCCGTGCTCAGATGCAAAAGGATTTTAGCCTTTGCTTTTTCATTGCATTTGCTTTAACAGTTGCTTTAACCGCATTTAGCCTATGGCAAAGCAAATGCAGCAAAGCCGAATTTTCTATCATATACCCTTTTCATCAAAATGCTCCTTTTTTGTTGACTGTCCATTGAGTTGCGCGATTGATATCGGCATTTCGCACTCGCTGTATAATCAAGCTAAAAAAGGCAGTTTAGTACGAAACCACTTAAGGCGGCGCCGTTTGCGCAAAGTCGCGGTTTTAGCTATGTAAATTTGAGAAAAAGCCAATATTTAGCAATAGCAAAAAAGAGCGCGCTTAATAAACCATCTGCGCTATGGCTTTCGCGCAATAAGCTGCATGTCCAAGCAGCCGCCTCGGGATGGGGGGGATGCCGAAAATTGCATAAAGCATGCCGCTAGGCAAGATTGCCGGCTGGAGCCGGAGTACAGCCCAGCCTGCCCGCTACAGCGAAAAGCTTTCCCTTGCCGGGCTCAGCGCCTCTTTTTTTTGCCTCCTCGCAGCATTCTCCTCTGCAGGCTGCATTGCCCTCCAGCATGCGGCATATGACGCCCGCCATTTTGCGGGCGGCGGACGCCGGCGCTTTTTGCGGGCCGCGCCTCGCTCGCGGCTTCCAGTAGAATTTTGAGGGATGCGAGCCTTTTTTGCGGATCATTCCCCGGGCGCATCCGCGCAAGGCGCCCTTGACGCAGGCAGGCCGAAATTCATCCCCGCGCTTTTTTTTGCCGGCGCTTTCATTTTCGCCGGGGCGCAGGCCGGCCTGCGGGCGGAATTGAGCCGCAGGCGGGAATTCGCCCGGATCGGCGCCTGTTTTTCCGGCCATGGCCTTGGCGGCGGCCGGGCCGACGCCCGGAATCGTCTCCGGCGGCCCTGTTTGCGGAGCGAACTCGGAAGCGGCTTCGCCGACGTCCGTTTCAATGCTTTTTTGGCGGTTCGACAACAAATCCAGCATGCCGGGCATTCTGCGGAGGCGGCGCCTTCCGGGCGGATCGATGAGGCCGTCGGGGGCGAAGGGCCCATCCTCCGCCTTGCGGCGCCGCGCAAGCCGCCGCGGACGCCTCCAGGCGATATTCCCCCTTTTCCGCGGAGGGCTTCCGGCGAATTCCGGCCGGACGCCCCAGCCGCGTCCGCCGAAAATGCCGGAAGCTTGAAGCCTTTGCGCTGGAGGAGCCTTTCCAGCCGGTTCGTTTGGGCGCGAACATCTTGCGCGATATGCTTGCGCCGCCTTGCGGGATCCCGCAAATCCCGCGCGGACGCCTCGAGCGTGAAGCTGCCTTTAAGAGCCCACGCGCGCGGCGGCGGCGGTATCCGCAGGGCATCCTCCCCGCCGCTCTTTTTTCTGCGGGCGCTGCGCATATCTCGCGCATTTGCGGCAATAACGCCGGCGCCTCCGCCGAATGCCCCTTTACAGGACGCCGCAGGCGGGGCGCCAATAAGCGCCGGCGCCCTCCATGGCGGCGCCGCGGCGTCCGTGATCCTCGATCCAGCGCTTCAGACGCTGAAGATCGCCGGGCGGGGCCTTGAAGGCCTTGATCTCGACATTCAGCGGATTTTTCGATTTTTCGCAATCCTTGGTGCAAGCCGCGATCGCCTCCTTGCGGGCGTCCAGTCCGCAGCCGGCATCCAATATGCACTCCATAAAGCAGCCTCATGAAAATATAAAACCAGAAGGAATATGGCCCAAGAAATTTGTTGAAATTCACCGCTCAAGCTATCGCGCAAGAAGAACGCGATGGACGGTTGGCGGCGGTCTCGGGCCATTTGGCTGTGTTTATACGCGCTGGCTGCACCGGCAAAAATTGATGAACCCGTCCTGCTTCCCACATTTTTGCTACGATTTTAGCGGAAATAAAACAATGTTTTTCATCCTTAGTGGTAAAGCGCAGCGTCATAGGGGTTTATATGAAAAGCAGTATATCTATGTATTATCAAGCTCAAAAAAAGGTGCATTCTGCTGCAAACCTTTATAAACAGAAAATTATCGAAATTGGCTCTAGAACAACATCTCAGCTTTTCTGACTATTGATGGCAGAGTAAAAATACAATAGTATTAAAGCATACTCATGCTGTTTTGTACACTGCATATACCGCTTTTCATCAAATGTTTCTTTTTTGGAGCTTGATTATCCATTGAGTGGTGCGAAATGCTGATCGGCATTTTGCACTCGCTGTATAATCAAGCTCCAAAAAAGATAATTTTATATGAAAAGCAGTATATTTAGGAGATGGAGTTGTAATAGGCTTGATTTTCAGATTAGCCATTTCAACAGGCCATACTCATGCGCATCAATAGTCATTCCTGGCAGTCAGCTTTATAATTACTATTTTGCGCTGATTATAAAGATTCTCAGTGGATGATCATGCAAGTAGTTTAATTTCACGCTAATATACCGCTTTTCATCAAATGTTCCTTTTTTGGAGCTTGATTATCCATTGAGTGGTGCGAAATGCCGATCGGCATTTTGCACTCGCTGTATAATCAAGCTCCAAAAAAGGTAATTTTATATGAAAAGCAGTATAGGTTAATGCTTGTTTGGGAAGCGGTTGCGCTTGATTCTAAGCTGCAAGTTTTGACTTTCTTTTTTTGTAATGTGGGCGAAACGTTTCGACTGATGCTTTGATGCTCTACAGAGGAGAGCGCTGGCGGATTTAAACTGATGCTTTTTAAGAAAACTAAAGGCGTGCATGGCTTGAGCATAAAATGTGGCAATTGAGGTAAAATACCACATGAAATGGATAAAACTTGCCTTTAGGATTCTGAAACGACGAAAGCTTTTGGAAACTTGCGCAGCTTCAGCCAAAATGCCATCCTCACGCGAGGTGATGAAGAGAAATGCGGATAATGAACAAAATAGTTGCAATTGTCGCCGTCGCCGCGGCTATTCTCGCGTTTGCATTCTATGCTCGCTTATCAAAACCAGGAGTCGGAGAAGCTTCCGGGCTTGTTCAAATTGAAATGAAAGCGAGGGCGTACACTTTGGGGATGAACTCCCCCAGCTCTGAGATCCAGCCTTTTTCATTCAAGCCGAGCGTTTTGTACGATATGAATGGGCTTATACTAAAAGGTGAAGACGATTCAAGCATTGAGGGCGTAGAGCATATCAATGAATTCACTTGCCACAATCCATGGGGCGTCCATGTGATAGCGAGGATGAACCTGGCGGGGATTGAGATAGCCGAAGGGCCGCAAGGAAGTTTCGAAATTGAAAAAAGCGCGTTCAGGCTCTATAGGATAAGCGACGACTATATTATCTTCAGCCGCGCCTTGATGCCGGAGAGGCAGTATGCGGATTTGAAGAAGCTCAGCAAGGACGGCTTCAGCAGAGACTTGACTGGCAACAGGAAATTTTTCAAGATGGAATGGATTGAAGCGGGATCCCCCGCCTCGCAAAGCTTGAGTTTCACTATGCATGCGGAGATTTTGGTGCCGGAAGAAAGCGCTGGGGTGAAAATGGTCTCCGGCAAAGGCGCCAAAGGTTCAAATGCATTCCTGAAAAACAACCCCGGCGCGCTTCGCGAGGAGCAGCCTCCGAACTGCGTCTACATCTATCTTCCTCCCAAGTCTTCATCGACTTTCAGATTCAGGTTCGCTCCCAAGGCTAATATCGAGAGCAGCTTTGACGCTCTTCTAATAAACAGCCAGATAACTATCGATGCAACTGAAGCTGAAAAAAACGCCTCGGAGAATCTTCCTGAACCGAAAGTGCAGGTTGACGCAATATACCCGACGCGTGAGATGTTCAAAAAAGCCTTTGGGGATGAGCAAGACGAGCGCCTTGTTGCGGATGCTTTCAACCTCTCCTGGCATTTTGAAAAAGACGCGGATTAATGTTCTTAAAGAGCCGGCGGCCTTTCGCATATGAAACTCTAAAAAGCCCGGGTGGAAGAGGCGTTTCCCTCTTCACCCGAGCTTTTTCCATTCAGGTGAATCATCTGCCGGAAAGGCATGCTTTCATAAGCGCAACAGCGAGTCTATGCACCAGAGCCGCAAGCAGGCACAGTATTATAATGGACGTCATGACCCAGCTCATCCTGAGAATTTGGCTGCCATAGGATATCAGGTATCCGAGTCCGTATTTTGCGACCAAGAACTCCCCGACGATGACTCCTACAAAGCTAAGCCCTATATTTATATCCAGAGCGTTTGCTATTGTGGGTATGGATGCCGGAAAAACCACCTTAAGCAAAACATCAAGCTTTGTGCCGCCGAAAGTCCTCACCAGTTTTATTTTGTCTTTGCTGACTTCATTAAATCCTGTCAGGACGCTTAATACCGTAACGATGATGGAGGTAATGACCGCGGTAAATATTACAGCCCTGACATTGTTTCCAATCCACACGATGAGAATAGGCGCCAAGGCTGTTTTCGGCAGGGAATTCAGAACCACAAGGTAGGGATTCAGGGTTTTTTGCAAAAAATCGTTCCACCAAAGTAGCATGGCTATGAATGTGCCAAGGATGGTGCTGATTAGAAAGCCCAGAATGCATTCGCCCAGCGTGACTCTTATATGAAAAAGCAGGTTGAATTCCTTTGCCAGAAAAATCATGTCTTTGAACATTTGGCTGGGCTGGCCGAAGATGAAAGGATCTATCAGCTTTATCACTGCGGCCGCCTCCCATATGCCGAAAAAGGCTGCCAGGAGAGAGATTTGGGAGATTTTAACAAGAATTTTCCTCTGCTTTATTTTTTTAAGATATAAACTGTGCTCCAAAGAAGCAGTTTCATGCATGTATGTCCAGCTCCTTCCAGATAAGATTGAAGTATTCCCTGAATTCCGGGGCTTCGCGCGGCTTGAAGCCGGGGGAAAACTCTATCTGATGGATGGCTTGAAGCTTTGCGGGCCTTCTCGTAAGCACGGCGACCCGGTCTGATGCCGCTACTGCCTCAGAGATGTCGTGGGTTACGAAAACAGCTGTTTTTTTCTCAAGGCGTATGATGGATGTTATTTCGTCCGCTACATATAGCCGCGTTTGATAATCAAGCGCGGAGAAGGGCTCGTCAAGAAGCAGGATATTCGGCTTTACCGCAAGCGTTCGGATGAGAGCGGCGCGCTGGCGCATGCCGCCGGAAAGGCAGGAGGGGTATCGATTCTCGAATTCGGCGAGGCCGTACTGCCTCAGCAGCTGATGAACGAAGCTGAGGTTCTCCTCAGTCAGCTTTTTCTGAATTTCAAGGCCTAGGCAAGCGTTTTGGAAGATTGTCCTCCAACCGAACAAATGATCCTGCTGCAGCATATAACCGACGGTGGCTGGCTGCTTCAAAATCCTGATTTCTCCTGAAGAGGGCGGAGCCAGCCCGCTAATGATGGAAAGAAGCGTGGATTTGCCGCAGCCGCTGGGGCCGACGATGCTTAAGAGCTCTCCATCCCTGACTTCTAAAGAGATATCCTGGATTGCTTGAGTGACGGACGATGCTTCATGGTAGTTCTTGGATATGTGAACGAGTTCGAGCATGTTATTCATAGCCATCGCCCCCATTGCTTCTGCATACCCTGCCGGGCAGCTCCGAATGAAACTTATGCGGTTGGATCTGGAATTGGTATACCTTGCATTATATGTTCAAGCTTTAACTTGGTTACAGTTTTACTGACGTGCATTTGAAAAAAGCGCCGCAAGACGAGAATCTCCCGTCTTGCGGCGCTTCAGGCAAAAGGCTTTTCCGTGCGGCTCATTCGCTAACAATCTGTATGAATACGGAATTATCTATGATCTCGCTCTTTATCTTTATGGGATAGGGCTCAGAATTCTTGAATTTGAAATCTATGTCTCCGTAAGAGGTGGCAGCGTCCTTGCCTTTGGGCACATAGCTGACGGGCCTTGAATGAATGTGGCGCTCTATGATTTCAAGCCCGGCATCCTCCACCGCATTGTAGAGGGTGCTGGAGACTTGGCAGACGCCGCCGCCGTAGCCGTACGCTTTCTTGCCGTTTATGAATATCTGCGCTCTTTTATATCCGTTTTTCTTGGTCGTAGGGCCTATCGCCTGATTATAGGAAAATGTCTCGCCTGGCTTGACTACCGCTTCATTTATGGATTTTGCCGCCAAAGCGATATTGGTATTGCGCTCCTTGGAATTCTTGCTGAATTCGGTTGAGTATTCCCCTATTACAAATCCTGGAACGTATTGATCAATATCTAGAACGGATGGAGTGTTCAGCGCTGGCGCGGATCTTGTTTTCTTTTCAGGAATCAAATTTTGCGCGGGCTGCGGATCTGATAGCGAAGGGTGCTCAGCCTCAGCCGCCGCCTCGGCGGAAGGGGCGCTATTGTACCTAGTTGCTGCAAGCGCCGCCCCGAATCCGGAACCTGCGGCGATTATCGCCGCCGCTGCGAAGATGAAGCTTTTTCTCTGCATGATATCGCCTCCTAGCTCCTTGGAGCATCCGGCAAGCGGCTTTAGTCCTCTTTGCGCTTTGAGCCCCAGCTGCTTTAAAGGCTGCCCGGGCGTGCCGGATATGCAAAAGAGCGTCAACTGCATATATTGCACTTCGATTATGAATAATCTGGTTCAACTATATCTGCGCTCATCTGCAATATATATTTGCTCATCATTTATTATATATACATGCCAACTTTATTACCCTTGTATTTATTGCATTATATTGTAATAAAAGCTATCTCTAATCTTTTATTCCATCTGAAAAGCCAGGCTCTAAAGGGCTTGGAAATAATTGTGTATTTATTACAAGACTATAAGGTTTTTCTTCTGTCTATTGATCTTATCCATAGTTTTTTCAGTTGGGGGGACGCAACGCTGAAATAACAAATCAAAGCTATTATAATCCCCATTTCAAGCGATTTTTTGCAGTTTTAATGTTATATATCATTAACATGTCCAAATTGTTAAGAAATATTAACAGCTATATTCCCAGTCAGAAGTGCTTCAAATAGCCTAAAATTTAAAGTATTATTCTTCATGAGGACTTAATAGTACGTTTTTATAATAGCCAAAAAAATCTGTACAAAAAGGCCTCCTATCCATGAATTCAAAGCTACATATTTCACAAAGGAACAATGGGAAGATTGGACATGCCCAGATTTTGCAGCAAACTTGAAATATATTACATGGAAGAACAGCTATAAACCTTTATTTTAAGGCATTAGTTAAAGGATGTATGTATTGTATGAATTCCACTGTTTAATATTTAATTAACATCTAAGCATGAGATGGAAAAATAGAAAGAATAATCTGGAAATAATAATGCCATATAATACCAATGTACTTGTTCTGGCTAGTATTGCAATATGTATAAATTTTACAGGCAAGTTTCATATAGCGCCTTAATTTTCAGCTTTTCCCGAAATAAAGTGGGCATTCATGCCAGTTATATCCCCTAAAATGAGGATGCATTATGAAAATGACGAGGATTTTAAAAAAATATTTTAAAAAACACTTGACATGTTAAATTTTTCTTTGTATAATCATGTTGTTAATATTTCTTAATAAATCCGTAACAACTTAAATTGCGCAACCAGGCCCCGGCAGCGGCAAACATGCCTGGGGGTTAAACGGACACAGAAAGCATGATTCGGCAGCAGACAGCAGCCCTTAGGCTTCGCGCCAAGCCGCAAACCTTTTATTTGAATGCGGGCTCTAATAAGTTGAACTTGGAGATTCAAGCGTATTTATGAACTGGCTAATTGCAGACAATGACATCAAGATAAACTTACACAAATGAGAAAAATCCTAAATCTGAAAGGGGGAGCGCTCGACCCTATTGCAGAGGGTCGGCAGCGCGCGAAAAAATGAAAAGTTCTAAAGCCACAAACACTCAGCGGAAGATTGCTGTTTCAAAGTATATGCTCATGGGTGCCATCTTCTCCACCTGTGGCGCGACCACTGCCTTCGCTTCAACGGAAGGCGTGGCAAAGACTGATAGGGTATACGTTCAAACATCCGACAATGCGACGATAATGCTGCTCAACCAGGGCGATTCAATCCAAGTGACCGGGAAAAGAGGCGAATTGTATCAGATTTCTACAGGAGGCATAGACAACCTCTATGTAGGGGCGGAATACATAGATCTCCTCGGAGAGGCAGATTTCCCTGATTTAGATGAGCTTGATAGATTGGCAGCCGAAGCGGCTGCGGCGGCAGAGGCTGAAGCGATTGCGGCGGCTCTGGCAGCCATTGAAGCTGAAGCGGCTGAAGAAGCCGCAAAGGAAGCTCCCGCAGAGGTTGCGGCCGAAGCTTTGGAAGCCCCCATCGAAGAGTATGAGGTGGAAAAGGTATCAGAGGCTTCTGAAGCGCAGGCTTCCAGTGAAATCTACGGCGTTGTGGCTTCAAGCAACGGTTTGAACTTCAGGACGGGCGCCAGTCAGTCCGCGTCAGTTATAACGGCTCTTGAAAACGGCTATGCGGTAGATATAATAAGCGTCGGCGATGAGTGGACGAAGGTCAGCGTTGACGGCAAGACTGGATACATGGCAACCGAATTCCTTACGATAAAGCAGGGCAAAAAGCCGGCCCAAAGCGCGGCGCCCGCTTCCAGCAAAGGAGACAAGTTTGTATCATACGCTAAGCAGTTTTTGGGAACCCCTTATGTGTGGGGCGGAACAAATCTCAATCGCGGAGTAGACTGCTCTGGATTCGTATATTCAGTGTACAGGCATTTCGGAATAACTTTGAACCGCAGCTCCTCCAGCATGGTCAGCAACGGATACCGCGTAAAAAAAGCTGATCTTCAAAAGGGAGACTTGGTTTTCTTCGATACGAGCGGCGCAAACAACGGAGTCATATCTCATGTAGGGATGTATATTGGCAATGGCCAAATCATTCACTCAGCAAGCGGCAAGGTTCGCGGAGTTTCAATTTCCAGCCTGAACGAAGCGTATTACTCCAGAACCTATGTAACGGCTGTTAGGGTGCTGTAATCAGAGGAAAATTTATGATAATCCCACAAATGAGGGCTTAATAGCCTTAAGTACATATGCCGGCGATTCCCGGCGAGAAAAATTCTCAATTAAAAGGCCTTATCGAAGCGCATAGCCGCTTTGAGAAGGCCTTTTTCTTTTTAGTCTTTTATCTAAACCTTGGCTTCAAATACTGCTTTGCATAGGCATCAAAATCGATACATTTGCTGTATATATCTATTATCATAAAATGCTCCAATTTTGGAGCTTGACTGTCCACTGAGCTGTGAGAAATGCCGATATCAATCGCTCTTTGTATAACCAACCTCCAAAAAGGCAGTTTTCTATGAAATCAGTATAGGTACAGGGTGAATTAAGACTTGAAATATTTTACTGAAGCTGAAATATCAGGAATTACCTCGTCATCTTAGAATTGGAATCAAGATACTTGTAATCATTTTGGAGGATCATGACGATAAATATACTGATTGCAACTGGATTCGCTTCACTGTCCTGGAGATAGCGATTTAAGCGCTCAAGAGCTTATGGAAAAGCGCCCAACCTCGGTTGCGAGAGCTGTCGATAGCAATTAGACTGATTTGCTTTGAAGGTTCCTGTTTTGAGGCTTGATTATACAGCGAGTGCGATTGATATCGGCATTTCGCACCTTGAAAGTGGATATTAAATCTCCAAAATAGGTGCATTTGACGGCAAATCGGCATATTAAGGCCAATAGCCCTGTCAGGAAGAGTTAAAGATGATTTAAAGCTTATCGGACGAGTCAGAAAAAAGCGCCCTGAATATATTTATGCGCAAGGAGGCGGAAGATGAAAAGATGCAAAGGCATAATCGCCATTTTTGTAGCTGCACTGATGACAGCGACAGTGATTAGCGTCAGAATCGAGAGCAAGGCTGCTGATGCGCATAGTTTAATCGAGTCAATCGACTTGTCCACTGGAGCAGGCAAGGAAGGCAGGTCCTATTATGAGAGCCGGACCGGCAGGATTCTCATCTCATCTCCTGGATTCTATGAGTTCTTTCAGAGCGACAGCGGGCAGTCAATCCCGCTATCGTTAGATGCGCAAGGAGATGTAATCGCTGATTTCATCGAGGTTTCGATAGAGGCATCTTCAGGCTCAGCTGTTTCAGTGCTAAGCGGAACAAATCTGAAGCTATTGTTTGAGGGCGCCAACAGCTTCAAGGCCGCTTCCCAAAATAGCGCGGGGATTGAAGTCAGCCAGGGCGCCGCTTTGGAAATAGCTCAAAACTTGGATTCATCCTCGCTTAAAGCCTTCGGCGGATCACGATCCGCAGGCATCGGCGGATCTCGCAATTCATCCGCAGGCGATATAGTCATACTAAAAGGCTATGTTTATGCTGAAGGCGGAACCGGAATAGGCCTCGGGGCGGCGGATCTCAAAGGCGATTACCGCATGGGATCCGTGAAAATTGAAGCCGGCGCGGAAGTTGAAGCCTTTGGGCTGTTTTCCGGCGCAGGCATAGGAACCGGCCCGGCGATGAGCGCGGCTGCAAGAATTGATTTGATATCCATTTCCGATGGGGCGTCTGTATACGCGATGGGAGATGAAGGCGGAGCAGGCATTGGAACTGGCAAAGCAGGAAAGCTTACAGAATCTGAGGAAAGAGGATTAAGCTCCATAGGTTCCATAGAGATATGCAAACAGGCTTACGCAGACGCCTTGGGAGGGGAGTATGCTCCGGGCATCGGCTCTGGATTCGCGGAGGATGCGGACAGCATTGTTGAGAGAATAGTTGTTTACGATAAGTCGCTGGCAGCAGGCGTCGGCGCTGAATATGCCGCCGGAATCGGTTCAGGGCGCGCTTCAGGCGAGGGAAAATCAAATGTCGGCGCCATTGAGATCTCCGCCGGTTCAATCGTAGACGCAGTCGGAGGCTTCAGCGCAGCGGCCATTGGAGAGGGCTTCGCTTCAGAAGCGGCTGAATCGTCTGTAGGCCGCATATCTATAGTTGGGGCGGATACTATCGTCCGCGCCAGAAGAATAACAGATGAAGCTGACGATATAGGCGCCGGGTTGAAAAATTCTTCAGAAGCATCAACATTCCCAAGCATTATTGTAATGCCGGGAAGCCTGCATGCCGACAAGATATCGGGCATATCCGCAAAAGAGGCTTGCGATCGGATTGCCAGCAGCTCTGCGCTTCTGATTCTCTACTTCCTGAACGAGAAGCTTGAGGGCATGGAGGCATACGCCTCAGGCAGCGCCATATCAGCGGCGGGCAATTACAGCGAAACTCTAAAATGGCGCGTTGGGAATGAGGAAGCGGAAATAGCCGCAGGGGAAGCTATTCCAAAGGAAAGGTTTACATTAAAGATGGCGGCTGATGAAGAGCATGCTCTGCTATATTTGACGCTATATGCCTATTCTGAGAATGCGGCTATTCCATCTGGCACGCCTTCGCCTCTTCCCTCGGCTTCGCCTTCCCCGTCTCCGACACCTTCCCCGTCTCCGACGGCTTCCCCGTCTCCTACGCCTTCATCGTCTCCGACATCTCAACCGGCGCCCAAGGCTTCGCCAACCGCCCATCCCGTTCCCAGCAAAGCGGCGGCGCCAGCCAAGAATCCGGGGGCTGCGCCTAATGCGCCGGAGTCAGCTCCTCCATCAGCAGGCATTGTTCCAGTTGCTAAGCCTGATATTTTAGGTTCGAGCCAAACGCAGGCAAGCTTTGCGTCGTATTCAACGCCTGCCCGGAACACAATGTCAAATCTGCTGGATAGCTTCACGCCTGTGACTGATGTCATGACAGTCACGTGCCCGGAGGGAGATCAAGCGTCCTTGGTTTCAGTAGATATCGAAGCCGATGACTCTTCGCAGCTTATAGCCGTTGCAATTAATGAGGACGGAACGTATGATTACATCGACATGTCCTATAAGGACGGCAAGGCGGCAATAGCCGTATCAGGAGGAGACAAAGTGCAGATCCTGAAGGTGAAGCCAGGCGAAGAGCTGGATGATTTCGTTCCGTCCTACACCAGCTACAACTTCCTTCAGTACCAGGTAGACGCGGTAAACGGCAGGACTGCCGATTACGCCAATTACATCCCGGAGTCAATGGTGATGTTCGGTCAGGTGCCCTTCGGCGGCATCGGCAAACCTGGACCGGATCTCAGCAATCCTTATGACGATGCTTATCCCAGCCGGTATGACAAGCGCGGCGAAGTCGAAGTCTCTCCCATTAAGGAGGAGGCAGGCAAAGCTTTCTCATGGGCGCTAAGCGCACTGGAGGCGGTCGAGGCTCTCCTTGGGAAGCTTTCTGGGCAAAAAGCAAACTTAGTCAACATGATCCAGGGCTTAAGCGGATCATCTTTGACGAGCTACAGCCCAAACCTGCTCGGATCAGGAAACTTTACTATGAGCATGGCCTATATGGCTGAATATCCAGGGGTAGGCAGCAAAAAGGAAGCCATGAACATGGCCGCTTTTGCGAATGTGCGCGGATATGAAGCCATTCCGTATAACATCAGCTCCATAAAAGCTTCGATCATGGATTACGGCAGTGTCGTATCCTCCATATATTTCAGCGGAGACGATGCGGACGGGTGCTACAACGCCAAGACCGCCGGATACTATGCTGAGGATCCTGAGCTGAAGCCTAATCACTTGATTCAGATCGTGGGATGGGACAACAGCTTTCCAGCCGGGAATTTCCGGAGCATTCCGGAGATTGACGGAGCATGGATAGCCAAAGACTCCAGAGGCTCGCAGTTCGGGGATAATGGCTATATCTACGTATCCTACGCCGACAATATGATCGCTGGAGGGCTGTACGCGGTGACCAAGGCGAAATTGGCGCCGGAAAATGAAAAGTTCTACAGCCATTCCAGCCACGGCGCCAATGGCGCGGTAAATTTCAACAGCAATTCCGCATGGTCCGCAAATACATTCATCGTGGACAGCGATCAAGAAAAGTTGAGCGCGGTGTCTTTCTTCACCGCAGGCGCCAATGTGGACTATGAGATATGGATGGCAGACAAAGGAAGCATGTCAGTCAAGAAGCTTCTTAAATCTGGCAGCGCGAAAAACGGGGGCTACTTCACCGCTGATCTGGATCATCCTGTGACTCTGGGAAACGACGAGTTCACTGTCATGGTGAAGATGTCATCGAATGAAACGGTAAACATTCCGATAGAAAGGAATATTTCTGGGATCGTAGAGTCGGTTGAGTCTGAACCCGGCCAGAGCTTTCTGAGCAAGGATGGATCAGAGTGGGTGGATCTGGCTGAAAAGATACTGGATGCAAACCTTTGCGTCAGGGCATGGACCACCACAGTCCAGGCTGATGGAGACGGAATTCCAAAAAGCGGCGCTTGAGATGACTCTCCCCGTTTGGCGAAATCTGATTGATTCTGATTATAATGCTATGCTGACGCAAATGTTATTGCATAGATTGAGCATCCATGGAAGCCTTATTGGATAAGAGCATATTGCTATGCTGATTTACGCAGCAAAGTTCAGATTTTGGATCCGGATTATTCAACGCCTCAATGGATAATCTGGATCCAAAACCGTTTCATTTGATTGCATATCAGTATATTTGCAAAAATGGTTCTCCAATTTGACGGATGGAGAGACTGCAAAGCCCTTTAACTGGAAAAAATGGAATAAACAATGAGATAGAGGAGTTCAAGCTGGAGCGTACTTCCTTTGAAATCCTAGACTCCAAAGGCTGTGGCGGCAACAAAAAGCTTTCCGGTGCATTCGGCCTGACCCGCTTGATATTTGCCGTTGCGGCAGACATCGAGGAATGGATGGGTGCGACGGGGATGCTCAGAGCCGACGCCGCACTCCTGGCTGATGTGTAGAATATGATTTGCGAAGGAGGCTATTGTAGCTGAAGCTTCACCGCGAAAGAAAAAAATATGATCGGAGCAAGCGTATAGGTTGTATAGCGCAACGAAACGAATTGGCTTATAGTTCTTGCTATGTGCTGTATATACTGATTTGCAGACAAATATGCCTATTTGGATGCAGGCTTAGCCACTTGCGCAGTGTACAACCCCGCATCCATAGGTATTTTCCAGTTCAAATCAGCATAGTTGAAAGGTCATTTGAGTGGATTGAAAAATGCTTCAGATTATGAATGAACTGCGATCTTAAGTTATAAACAACACTTAATGAACTTCTATTACATATTGAGCAGCAGGCTCTCCGCATTTGTTGATTTCATATTTAACCATATAACGGTGCCTTCCGAAACCTCGGAGGCTTGCATTTCAAAGCCGCTTCCATGAATTCTGTCATCAAGGGCCAGGGTTTTTCAGACTGTCCGGCGCATGTGCTCTATCCAAGACGATCATCCGCAGGTACACGCCGCCCGTCGGCTTCGGCTCCCGAAATAGGCTTTTTTCTATACTGACTTGCATTTGAAAATTCCTAGTTTGGAGCTTTATTATACAGCGAGTGCGAAATGCATTTCGCACCTTCCAATGGATAAATAAAGCTCCAAACTAGGTACATTTGACTGCAAATCGGTATAATAAGGAGCCGGTGCGCCCGAGTACTCCCAAAGAACTGCCGAAATTGAATACTCTAAATGAGCGTTTACATAAATGATATACAGAATGCACATAGAATATTAATCATATAATTCATATTACATTTAAAATATAGGCGAAATAGCCAAAAGCTAGAATTTTAAAGAAA
>JAISZB010000189.1 GCA_031269465.1 Clostridiales bacterium
GCGGGTACGGCATACGGCTATATCACAAAGAACACGAGAATCAGAAATGGATTGGAAAAAGATCATGCGGCAGGCGCGAGATGCACCGGCGGAAACCCACTGGCTATTCCATTGGATGAAATCTACATGCAGAAAGCCGCAGGGAAGCGCAATCGCCAGATCCATAAGGCGACTATCAACAAATGCGGAAAGAGGAAGCTGAATCAATCTCCCAAATATGTGCATGGCTTTCAGCTGTTCGACAGAGTCCAAATGCCAGATAGGCGAAAAGGATTCATTTTCGGGAGGCGATCGAGCGGAAGCTTCGACGTGCGCACGCTGGACGGAACAAAGCTGTCTGCGGGAATCAGCGGCAAGAAGCTCAACCTCTTGTCCAGGAGAACTGCTATTCTAACTGAAAAGGAGGACATGCGGCTTCCTCCCCATGCCTAAAGGCAGGGGTATCCGCCGCTTAACAACTGTGATGAACGCAGGGCAGTCCCCGCTAGAGTCTAAAGACCCAGATTGACTATGCTGGCGCGGCATATGAAAGCTATTATTCGTCGGCATAGCCCAAGTTTTGGAGCAAAACCGCATTGGATTGCATGCGGTAAGATGGATTTTATGGCTTATACAGCCTGCAAAAGCCGAAGGCCGCTTATGCATTCGAATCTGCCGTCAGAAGTTCCTAGTTTAGATCTTGATTGCGCATATAGGCGATGTACATGCAATATTGGAGGCCTTAACGATGCTTTGCTCCGCCTAAAGAGGCGGGAGGCTTCTCGATAATTATCGTTAAAAAAGCTATGCCAACGTGTAATGCATTATTACATGTAGGCATAGCTTTTTTTGTACATTTCTCAAGCTTGTCAAGAACTTAAGGCCTGTCGATGCCTAGCGGCGAACTAAGAGCCGCGCAGAACTCAATCCGCAAGTTTGCCTTTGATCATGAGGCTCGTCAGCGCGGCTAAGGCCAGCAAGACATGCGTGGCAAACCCATTCTGAGTTCTTCCGCCTTTGGGCAGCCGACTCGCCTTTTGCCGGTTCGACTTGCCGCGAACCCTTCTTCGTCCAACGCTACTAGCGGTTCGCGCAGTGCGTGGAGCCTAGAGTCCTGTTGCGGAAGCATCCAGCGATTCCGCCGCTTTTCACGGCGCACGCATGAATTCTTTGGACTATTTGAAGGCTTTTAGAGCTAACCCAACGTAACTGCCTAAATCTGGCACTTCCGATGGATGTTCATCAAATTTAAATTTCTTTTACAAAGGTATTGACAAGCTCAATAACATGCTGTAGAATATATTTTACAGATGTAGATTTCATGATTTCAACGCTCAGCAAAAGAGCAGCTTGTCTTAGCAACAAAGAATAAGTCCAATGAGAGGTCGATGTCAATGCCAAACGTTCAAAAAATCGCGGACAGTGAACTTGAAATACTAAAGGTATTATGGAAGGATAGCCCGCGTACATCAAATGAGATTTATGACGCTCTGAAGCAAAATAAGCCTTGGAGCAAATCCACTGTTCTGACGCTTATCTCAAGGCTTGCTGAAAAGGGGGCTGTCAGTTCATTTAAGAGAGGGGTGCATTTCTATTCGCCTGCGCTCTCGGAAAGAGAATACATAAAGCTTCAGGCAAACAGCTTTTTAGAGAGGATTTTTGAAGGCAGCATAAAGGATCTTGTGGCATACTACTGTGAGAACAACGATTTAACTCAGGAAGATTTAAAGGAATTGAAAAAAATGATAGAGTCTAGGGAGGAATAGATATTGGCATGCTTATTCAATTCTGTGCTTAAAACCTCCGCATTTGGATCGGCTCTGGCGCTCGCTGTCCTTCTCATCAGTTTCGCATTTAAGGGCAAGATTGCACCTTTGTTCCTTTACGCATTGTGGATTGCAGTATTCATCCGATTCCTCGTTCCGGGATTTTTGCCCATATCAATCATTGTTGGGGCTGAGTCTGCTAAAGACTCTGAAACGCCATCAAATGAGACATGGCTGTCTCTTATTGAATCAATCGGAGCGGACGCAACTTCTCCAGTAAGCGATGGGGTTTGGAATGCGCCCTCTGAAGATGCGGCGTCCGAACTGCATCCAGCCGTAAAAACGCCGCCTAGGGACATGCTTTGGATCTTTTGGATAATTCCGATGCTTGCCATATTCATTTTCAAAATCGCCTCATTTCAGTTTTTCAAAGTAAGAATCCTAAAACTCAACTCCAGAGCCAGCAAGCAGGAGGAAACTTTGCTTGAGAGCCTTGCAAAATCCTACGGAATACGGCGCAGGATCCGGCTGTATAGAAATTCCGGCATATCCTCCGCTTTCGCCATAGGCCTTTTCAGGCCGATTATCGCGCTCTCCGACAGAGATCTGAGCGAATCGCAGCTTATTTTCATGCTTAAGCACGAGCTGGTTCATGTCAAGCGCCTGGATGCTCTAACAGCTACGTTTATAGAAATCGTAAAGTCAGTGCATTGGTTCAACCCGCTAATCTATTCAGCCGGAAAATCAGCTTCCTTTTTCCGCGAGGCATCATGCGATGAAATCGTTTTAAGGGGAGCTTGCCTTATAGAAAGGAAGGGGTACAGCCTAACCATGATAGATGGAATCGAAAAAAAAGCAGTCACGCCTTTATGCATTTCCCTGACAAACAGCGGCGCCAGCCTTAAAAAGCGCATCTCGCTCATATTGGATGGCGGACGCAAAAACAATGCTAAGCTTGCAGCGCTTCTTACCCTTGCGGTATTGGCAGCAAGCGCATGCTCTGGAGTCAAAGTTGAAAATAGAGAGGCTTCCCCCATAGAAATCCCAGCTGCAACCTATCAGGCAGACGCCGAAGTCAATTCTTCGGATGCCTTGGACGACTCCAATGATGTAAAAGCCCAGTCAATTGTTAAAGCGCTCATCGCGAGCTCAGGCGAATCCGGCGGCTTCAATGTCGGCACAGATGTGATAATGGCGCTTGTCGCTGACAATTCAAAGGGAGAAATAACGTTGACCTTCTTGCCTAGAGACACGGGGGTTGCATCCTCAGACAACGGCCCCATCGATAAAAAGCTGTCTCAAATTGGGAGCCTTGATGATGACGCCATGACTAGTCTCCAGACAGAGGCAGGAAAAATCCTGGGTCTGGAATTCGACTATTACGTAAGGATTGACATGGCCTCGTTTGAAGCGCTTGTCGACGCTATTGGGGGCATAGAGATGGAGATCCCCGCAGGCGGATTATATTACAGAGATCCATTTCAAAACCTTCAAATCGAGTTGGAGCCTGGTTTGCAACTCTTAAACGGCAAAAAGGCCCTTGAGCTTGCGCGCTATCGCGCTACGTATTCAAATGGAGATTTAGACAGGATTAATGTTCAGGAACAGCTTATCAAAAGCGCCTATGGAAAGCTTCTTGCGAGCAAGGACGTAGAAACCGCAAAAACGCTTTTAAAAATACTTATAGATGGGACTTCAACCAATATGTCCCTTGATGATATCCCCGCTTTTATGGAGATGTTCAAATCTCTCAGGCAAGACAGCCTCAGGTTCACAAAACTGCCTGGAGAAGCTATGTATTTGAATGAAAGGAATTATTATGTAGTTGATCAAAGCGCTCTGAAAGCCGATTAGATTTTAACCAAGATTGCCTAGAAGTCGCCCGCTTCTTTAGGCGGCGCAATGAATCGTCTGATAAAAATAGATAAAATGGAAACCATCCAGCAGGACATATTCCGTTTGCGGCGAGAAAATGAACGGGCTGTTTTCCTTGCCGGAGCGGACATATACACCGCAGAGATCAATTATACTGGAAGGACAATAGTAAATGAAACTAAAAAACCAAGTTTATAGCCATATTGGCGATTTTGCTGTCTATGGCAACTGGCTTCACGTCAGATGAAGGCGGAAAAGGCGTTCCTACTCTAATTCCCCCGTATACTGCAGACTTTGATACATAAGATATAAGTCCAGATCCAGATATGCCAGTGATTTCATACGAAGAAATGGAAAATGATTTAGAACGGCAATTGGAAGATTTGCGCAGGCAAATTGATGAGCTTAAATCTCAGGGAGCAACCGAGAGCAATATAGCTATAATCCACGGCCTCTCAACGAATACAGCCGTTGCGCGAATATTCGATTAATAGAGAAAAGCAGTGTGCAAACTGTGGTTCTTCTCAAGTTTACAGGCCAACAGGAATTGTGCGTTTCAAATTTACGGATGAGTGTTTTTTTTCGTTTTGTGAGAAGAGAATAGCCCGCGAGGCATCCGATCTGCAACGGCCTTCGAAAGGAAGGCCTGCGGATCCAGCTCGAATTTTCTGGCAATCTCAATTTCCGGGTTGCCCCGGACGATTTCGAGCTATAGCTGGCAACTTAAATTGTAGGGTTAATTCACCTGCGGCCCATCCTTATGTATTTTGTAATACTAGCTGCAATTATTCAGGAGCAGTCCGGTATCATAATTCCGGACTGCTTTATTATAATCAGTATTATACTCTAAATGAGCGTTTACATAAATGATATACAGAATGCACATAGAATATTAATCATATAATTCATATTACATTTAAAATATAGGCGAAATAGCCAAAAGCTAGAATTTTAAAGAAA
>JAISZB010000201.1 GCA_031269465.1 Clostridiales bacterium
GGGAGAATCAAGCGCAGCTTCGATTTTGAGGCGCATTCCGTACAGCTCCATCATTTGCTTTGCGCCGGGCTGCAAATTGTTCGAAGCGAGGGCTGCTTTCCTTCCGCCGGCCCCGGCTGACGGGGCGAATTTCAGCACTGCAGTGTTTTTGCCCCGGAGAAGATTCTTTTCATGATAATGCGCTGTTTCATTCGCTCCATATATGAAGGCTTCCATGCTTTTAAAGGATTCTGGATGGGAGAAAAGCCCGGCGAGCTTGATCTTGCCTTCTTTTATTCCGGGCCCGCCCGGTTTTCCCGCGCGCCCGGGGGCGGGCTCGCAGGTGGCGCTTCCGAGCTTTGCGCGCGCTGCCGCGCCGGCCGCTCCGCCGAACACTCTCTCTGAGATCAAAAAGGCCGTTTCGGACGTGAAATGGCGCTCAAGCGCGAGAAAGCGGCCTATTCCCATGGATGCGGCCAGAATCCCGGCGCCGGCGGCAAAAACTGCAAAGCATCCAAAAGTAGCTTTGCGGCTGAAGCAATCTCGAAATTCATGAAGAGCATCGCTTATAAAGTCCAGCGCCATCCGATTCTAGGCTCGACGAATCCATCACGCCGCGTCCGGGAGCAGGCGCCGTCGCTTGCCTAGCCAGCCCTCCTTAATAATAATTCTAATATTATGCATATCGGGAATATTATATAGGATTATAGACAGAAATAAAAGAGTTTTATGACTTTTACTAAATTAGACGCAATAAACCAATAAATGTAAATAAACTCCTGACTGTCAAGTATATATAATGGACTTATTTTAATTTAATCTCTTGATAATTAACAAAATGTAGATTATAATAACAATATTGGCATGCAATATGCCGAATTAGCGCGCATTCTGAAAGGTGATTGCGATTAATGCGCATTCAAAGGATTTTCACGCCGGAAGAAAATTCTATGCTATAAAAAGCGCTGATATTCGCAACCTTTAGCGCTTAGCTCAGTTGCTCGCGGAAGCTGGCTTGCATGTCGATAGCAAGGATAAGGCGCTTTGAGCATGCTTTTCCACAATTATACTGATGCGCAGTCAAATGCGCTGATTTCGGAGCGAGGTTATCCACTTTCGCAATACGCATTCCAGCCCCAAAAATCAGGGCTTTCCTATGAGCATCAGTATACTGGGAAGAGTTAAGCCAAAACCTGCGGGAGGTTTCCAGGAACCCCTTTAAACTTGAGGAAAGCTGATTTAGTGATTAAGCGTTTTAAGCTGCGTCTGCTGATTTTATTGTTTTAGCCAGCTTGCCGCCAAGCTTATGAAAAAAGAGGCATATCCGGCGCACTATTAGAGAGGTTATACTCTAAACTGCAAGCCATATCTGCACTAAGCCTATCGGAAGCGAACCAGGCATAAGCTAAAATGGAAAAATCGCAGCAGTCCGCAGACCAACGACTGACACGTATAGGATACTTCGATATTTGGAGCTAGACTTAAACATCGGTAAATTCCTCTGGAATGGTCTTGGCTTGCGAACAGCTAGAAAAAGTTTCTCTAGCAATAAAGCCCTAAAAGCAAAACCCTATAACATAGGGAATATTACATGCATTAGAAATAAAGGGGGATCTTAATGAAACCATTAGAATTAGAAAACTTTAGCGAACTGTCGGAAAGAGAGCTGGAAGAAGTCAACGGCGGACTGCTGAGCGCTGCCGCCATTACTTCACTCGCTGCTCTTATACCTTCGATGGTCGCCTTTGCCGCCAAAGTCGTACCTCCTACAATAAAAGCATTCGTTAAAGCTGTCGACTATGTTTCTGGATTGATAGTCGACATTTTAAAAAGGTAAGCTTATATCCCTTGAGCAGGCTGTTCTTTGCGCAGGCCTCAATGAGGCATGAGTGTAAATTGAAGGGGATTGGGATTATTCTTTTCCTAGATGATTTGATTTACTCCAAAACATAAAGGATGTTTGAGCATACTGATTTTCATAGAAAAATACCTTTTTTGAAGCTTGATTATACAGCGAGTGAGAAATGCCGATATCAATCGCGCCATTCAATGGATAATCAAGATCCAAAAAAGGAGCATTGAATGAAAATAGGTATAGATTTCAAAAGGCATTCCAGACAGGTTACGCTGATTAGCAGCCATATGCCGCTGGGCAGTCTCATATGCATATCAGAATATATGGTTGTACATATAATGACTCCTGTATTTATCGATAGTAATGGATGCTGGCTATACAGCAGCATAGTTAACCCTGACTGGATTTAGCAATTATACAGGTTCCAAGTAAATAATTAGCTCTTAGATGTGAAGGTTGAACAAGGCATTGCCATAGATATTAAGCATAGCTCTATCGCTTGGACGCGTCTATATTTGAATGCTCCAGCAGATAGAGCTTTTTTTATGAACCTTAACAGTTCATTTTCTCATTCAGCAGGCTGAGTCTGGGGTTTTGGGATCTTGCGAGTGTACAAATTCACGTTCATGTTCTGTTTGCAATTGTTGAGCGTTCTTTTTCATAGCCATCACTGTTGATAATAGTTTTGTGACTGTTATAACATCTAAGGAGCTACTATGAATTTTTAGAAAACAATGTAGCCCATGAAAACGATATTTAAATATAAGCATCATATCTTCGCTCTATCCCGCCTGAATTCAATGCCTCTGTTCAAGCATCGACCACTGTGAATCCATCAAGAAATTCGTTCAGGCAGTCACGGGCAATGTATTCACAGAAGCGGATTTCCTCATTGTTCAACTGGGCAAAATCTACCGCAGAGAGTGGATTTATGGAGAAGTTGCGCGCCGTAGATTGAAAGGGGGCCATTATATGTTGACTCATGTTAATGTTAAGCAATGAATGTTTGCTTCCTGTATGTTAAAAATGTTATGACTTATACTAATATGCCTAAGATGATGTCCAGTTGACGGTTTGTTGAGCATTTGTTCGCGGTGAAACTGAAGAAGATACTGATTCAACAAGGTGGGAAATATGCTTTCAGCAATAATTTGGATTTAATAACCCAACATGGGCAAAGCACGACGAAAGGGAAACTGGCTTAAGGTTTACGTTAATGCGAAAGCGAATCTGTTATCCTCGTTTGCCTGAACCCTCTGCGACTTCATCAATACGCTGAAGCGGAAACCCGAACCCGCCTTGCAGAAATTGCAGGCGAGCAGCATCGTCCCGGCGGACATGGCGCAGAGTGCTGTCAGCCCGGCATTAGCCGCGCACCCAAGCTCCTTAAGTGCGGTGGAAGCGGATCGGTATGCCATGAGCCTTCGCTCGGCGCTGCAAATCATCACTCAGAACTCAACCTTTATTTTGCGTCTCAGAAAGGCGAACTTGACTGCGGCAACCGTTTATGCCTTTACGCGTAGTACGCCTGCGGGCGGCTTGAAATTCGGCGAGGCGGACGCGCTGGCGCGGGCAAAGAGCGCCAGGGTGAAGGAACTAGCTTCTCGCAGTGTTCTCTACGAGCAAAAGGCAGTGGCGCGGCATCTCTCGTGCGAGGAAATCAGATAGACCACCGCAGGCGAAGATAGCGCCGGAATTGTCCGCCTTCGATCCAGAACATGCCAAGACGCTCGCCTGCCGCTTGTTCTGGATGGTGAGCGCAAGGGTTGAGCGCTGAGGCGCATACCTGCAACTCGCTTGCCGCCGCTTTAGAAAGGGTGCCTCAAGTCTTGGCGTCTTGCGGTATAAACCGTCCTGAATCTGAGAATATCAGGCTTTCTGATGCAAAGTTTTCAGCAGTCTACATCCCCGAAAAAGATATCCTCGAACACGCCAAAGGGCTGTTAACATTCATCGACCAGAAGGACACGGATTTCAACAGCATCTATACCGCTTTTCATCAAATGTTCCTTTTTTGGAGCTTGATTATCTATAGAAGCCTGAATAATTAAGCTCCAAAAAGGCAGTTTAGTACGAGACCATTTAAGGCGGCGCCGTTTGCGCAAAGTCGCGGTTTTAGGTTATGTAAATTTGAGAAAAGCCAATATTTAGCAATATACAGCAAAAAGAGCGCGCTTAATAAACCATCCGCCGCTATGGCTTTGCGCAAGAAGCTGCATGTTCAAGCAGACGTCTAGGGATGGGGGGGATGCCGAAAATTGCAGATAGCATGCCGCTGGGCAAGATTGCCGGCTGGAGCCGGAGTACAGCCCAGCCTGCCCGCTTCAGCGAAAAGCTTTCCCTTGCCGGGCTCAGCGCATATTTTTTTTGCCTCCTCGCAGCATTCTCCTCTGCAGGCTGCACTGTCGCGGGGCGGTGTGCAGATATTCATTGCCACGCATAGTAAGATGCTTGCTGAATATTTCTCTTTCACTAGCAAAGAATGACGAAGTTTTGTTTTACTCCCTGTATAAATACGGTGAGTAAATCAAGTCTGACCAAAGCGGCCGCTTTGACCTGCTATCTCCTAACAGGCTGTTGGATGAACAGATTATACGAGAAAAGGCTTGATAAGGTGTTGGGCGTTGAATAAGACAATTTTTGAGAGCTGGATGCGCTTTGTATCAGACGATGTATTTCACATTGAAAAATCTCCGCAATACACGGAACTTGGCGACAGCGTGAAAATAGTTGAATTTGTCAGCGCTGACGGTGAAAAGTTGTTGATTGTGGAAGCAAAATCCTCCTTCCCCAACCTGCGTAACCTTTAGCAAACCAAGCGAAAGGAAATAAGAAAGGCGGTAAGGGATTGCCGATATCTGTGACAAATCAAGAAATTCTCTTAGTTTTCTCTTGCGTGATTCTTTATATTTTTGTTTGGCTTCTTCATAATATTCTTCACTATAGGCTAAGTTGTTCTTTAACATAAAGTAGATGGCGGCTGACATCCTGCGGGCGACGGCTGCCACTGCTTTTTGCGAGCCCCGCCTGACTCGCAGCTCCCAATAAAATTTAGAGGGATGGGAGTCTTTTTTTAGGATCATGCCCCAAGCGCATAAACACATAATGCTTTTAATATAGGTGCCGCCAAAGTTTATGCGCGTACTTTTTTTTTACCGGCGCTTTCATTTTCCCCTGGACGCAGGCCAGCCCATGGACAGAACTGCGCTGCTGCGGGAAATTTACTCATATCAACGCCTATTTCGCCGATGATGGCCTTGGCGGCGGTTGGGCCGATGCCGGGAATGGCCTGCAACGGCTCTATCTGCGGCGCAAACTCTGACGCTGCTTCATCAATGCCCGCTTCAACAGCTTTCAGGCGGTTTGCCGGCGAATCCAGCATCTCAAGCATCCTGCGAAGATATTGCCTTCCGGAACGGCCGGGACAGCCGTTAAGCGCGTGCGGCATATCTTCTGCTTTGCGCTTTGCGGCGCCGCGCAATTCACTGCGCATATCATCTGGCGCCGCCCCGCCTTTTTTGCATAGGATGCCCGGCAAGCTACTTCCGGACGCACCAAATATGCCTGTTAAAAATGTTGGCAGCTTGAAGCCTTTGCGTTGAAGAAATTTTTCAATGCGGTTCTTTTGGGTGCAAATGTCTTCTGCAGTATGCTTGCTGCATCTGGCCGGATCCCGCAGGCCCCGCATTGATATTTCGGGTATAAAGCCGCCTTTAAGCAGCCCCGCCCGCAGCAGCCGCGATATCCGCTGCGCGTCCTCCGCATCGCTTTTCTTGCCGGGGATATTGCGCATATGCCGCGCATTAGCGGCAAGCAGGCTGGTTTCGCCGCCGAACGCCGCTTCCAAGGCATCGCATATCGGGCGCCGGTAAGCGCCGGCACTCTCCATGGCGGCGCCGCGGCATCCGTGATCCTCAATCCAACGCTTTAGATGTTGAAGATCATCTGGCAATGTTTTAAACGTCTTAATCTCAATAGACAGAGGATTCTTTGCTTTGCCGGCCGCCTCTTGCCTGCTGATGATGCAGGCGGCGGCTATTTCCTTGCGTACATCCA